>NZ_CAJCKD010000001.1:0-282346 GCF_903970855.1 Curtobacterium sp. ME12 | reverse complement strand
GTGCCGAGCCAGCGGCCCGCACGGTCGTTCCACTTCTGGGACTCGAACACCTGACGGTGCGCAGCCTCGTGCGACAGGAACGCGAACTGCGTGAACAGCACACCCAGCGCACCGGCCACGATCAGTTGGAACCACGACTCGCCCAGGAACGCGAACGCGACCCAGCAGGCGGCCGTCGCCACGACGAGCGCCGAGAACAGCGCCCAGTAGAACCCCCGACGGCGCTCGAGCAGCCCGGCTTCCTTCACCTGCGCCAGCAGTGCGGAGTACGACGAGGTGCCGCCGGTCCGCGCTCCGGCCGAGGAGCCGGTCTTCCGGAAGCCGCTGGAGAGGGGTTTCGAGCTGGTCTCCCGCTGCGGGCTGGTACCGGCGTGCTGCGTGGTCATGGATTCCCTGGTCGTCAACGGAATGGAGGAACGTTCCGGCGGCCGGGGTCTGGGGCTGCTGGTCCAACGCTAGAGCCGTCACGCTCCCGGGTGCAAGCCACAGGTCCGCGTGTCCGCTGCTCGGCTACGGTTGTCCCGCCTGCTCGACGGAAGGACCGTTCCCCACATGACCGAGGTACGCGAAGCACGACTGGTCGAGACGTTCGTGACCCTCACCGACAGCCTGGTGGCGGACTACGACGTGGTCGACGTGCTGCAGACGCTGGTCGACCGGGCCGTCGAGCTGTTCGACGCCGCCGCCGGCGCCATCCACCTGATCGACCAGAAGGACGAGCTGCACGTCGTCGCGTCGACGAGCGAGCGCAGCAGCTTCATCGGCCTGCTCCAGCTCGACGCCGGCGAGGGGCCGTGCATCACCGCCGTGACCACCGGCCGGTTGGTGACCTCGGAGGACGCCGACCACCTGCGGCAGCACTGGCCACGGTTCGCCGAGGCATCGCGGGCTCGCGGCTACGCGGGGGTCCACGCCATCCCGCTCCGGCTGCGGGACACCACGGTCGGGTCGCTGAACCTGTTCCGCGAGACCGAGGGAGCGCTGAACGGTGCCGATGCCCGAGCTGCGCAGGCCCTCGCCGACGTCGCGACGATCAGCCTGTTGCAGCAGCGGACCCTCGAGCACGCGACCCACACCGCCGAGCAGCTCCAACGCGCGCTCGACAGCCGGGTCGCCATCGAGCAGGCGAAGGGGTACCTCGCGCGTGCGGCCGGCGTCGATGTCGAGGAGGCCTTCGGCATGATCCGTCGCTACGCACGTGCCACCCAGCGCTCGCTGAGCCAGGTCGCTGCCGCCGTGGCACGCGACGACGTCCCGCTCGCCGACCTCCGCGCGGCCGGGGCGTCCTGAGGGTTCACACGGGACGTCCCCGGACCCACCGTTCCTCGTCGAGCCCTGTCCCGGGGTCGATCGTCTTCGCACCCTCCCGTGCGAACCCGTGCTTCTCGCAGAACCGCCGTGCACGGGTGTTCGCCGCGAAGACGAGCAGGTGAGCGTCCTCGTCGCCGATGGCCGCCGCGAGGAGCCGGGCGGCCACACCGGTGCCGTGCGCGGGCCGGTCGACGTACAGCGTGACGAGTTCCAGGGCCGGCAGATCGCTGACCGTCGCGGTTGATCGCGCGGTGCTCGTGACACCGAGCAGGGTTCCGTCACGGGACCGCGCGACGAGCACGCTCCGAGCGCGCGTCCGGATCCGCGCCTCCCAGCGCGCGGCTCGGTCGACGGCAGCCGTGCCGTCGAGGAAGGCGTCCGGCACCACTCCGCGGTACGTCTGCTCCCAGCAGCGCGCCTGGAACGCACCGATCTCGCGCGCGTCACCCGTGGTGGCGCGCGCGATGACCGGTGCCGGATCGCGCACGGCTACTTCGTCGTCGTGAAGGTGCCCCGGGCCCGCTGGTCCGAGCCGTAGCCACGGGCATGCACGACGTGCGTGCCCGGTGCCAGCGCCGCCACGGCCTTCGTGATCTTCAGGCGGACCTTGCCGTCGGCGTCGGCAGTCGTGCGGGTGGCCCGACCGCCGTCGATGCTGACGGTGACCGACTCCCCGGCACGGAACCCCGTCGCCGAGATCGCGACCTTGGCACCCTTCCGGCTGCTCGTCGGCGTCACGGCGATGGCCGTGCTCGACGCCTGCGCCTCGGCACACGCGTCACCCGGGGTGCCGACCGCCGGAGCGGACGCGGTCGCCCGTCCGTTCACGCTGCGCACGCCGTCGTCCTCGCGGATGCGCATCGTGCCGACCGAGTCACCGATCACCGAACCACCCCGGGTGTTGCTGAGGGTCATCGCGTAGTCCGACGTCCGCGAGAACGACGGGGTGCGGTCACCGTTCACCGAGACGGCCACCGCGCGGCAGACCTCGCCGGGCTGGAACGTGACGGGCTGCACCGCCGGGCGGATGCGCCCGTCGTACGCCTGGTCGAGGTCGAAGTACACCGTCGTGGCCTGCTCTGCAGGTCGGGAGAGCACGACCGCTGCCCGGACCACCGTGCGGGTGCGGCCCTCGTCGACGAACCGGTCCGCGATGCGTGCGGCCGGACGCTTCGTGACCGCCGGGGCACCGAGGGTCGCGGCCGGCACGAGCGACAGGTCGCTCAGCAGGACCCCGCCGTCCTTCTGCGGGACGTCGATCGTCACCTCGCGCACCGATGTCAGGTCGATGCCGGCGAACGCGTCGAGGGGGATGCGCGCCTGCTGCAGGATCGTCTTGCGCGGGGCCATCCGGGTACCGGGGAGCAGCTGTCCGGCACGGCTGGTGTCGGACACGCGGCGGGTCGCCACGGCACCCGTCGCGTCACGGAGGGTGATCGAGACGTCGGCGTTCGTCGTCGCGGTGTCGTCCGGGGTGAGGCGGAGCGAGAGCGCCTGGAACCCGGTGAGGTCACCGGCCGCCGGACCCACCGGGACGTGCACCTGGCCGCCGGTCGCCGCCTTGGTGGGCGAGACGTGCAGGGCGGGGGTGGCCGGCACCGAGGACGCCAGGTACGCCGGGGTGTAGTCCGGGGCGTTGGACGTGATCGAGACGCACGCCGGCAGGATCTGCTTCGCGGGCAGGTCGTCGGTGCTCGCGCAGGTCTTCGCCGTCAGGGCACCGGTCGTGGTGATCGCCGGGTTCGCGACGTCGAACAGGGCGAGGTCGCGCCGACTCGCGCCGGGCTGGGAGGCGCTCACGCGGATGTCGGCCGTGCCCAGGGCGGCGGGCTGACGGTTGGTGCCGTCGAACATCGGCAGGAACTGCTGCTCACCGTCGAGCGTCAGGCGGAAGAAGCCGCTGATCAGGCTCGTGCCGACGGCGTACTGCTGGTCGGACGAGAGCCGCGTGGTGCGCTTCGCCTTCGCCCCGCAGACCGCGTCGGACTCGTCGTACCAGTCGTCCGACGACGCCTTCGCGTACTTGCCCGGCGTCCACGTCGTGTTGAAGAAGTTGTGGTTCGCACCCATCACCAGGACCGAGGAGCGCAGCACGTCGTCCCCGAAGGCGGTGCGGGAGTCGTCGTAGAAGTGCTGTCCCTGCAGGTCGGACACGTCGCCGTCGCAGTACGGCAGGACGACCGCCGTGTTGGTGTCCGGCAGGGTCATGCGCCCGAAGTCGGTCGGCGCCAGGGGCAGGACGGCACGGATGCCGAAGGGGTTCGTGCGCTGCGTGTTGAGCAGGGCCGCGCGGACCACGCCGTCACCACCGCGCGAGTGACCCATGAGGCCGACGTCCTGCAGGTCGAGCTTGCCGGTGAGCAGCGGCGAGAGCCGGGGTTCCTGACCGGCGTCCGCCCGCTGCAGCAGGCTGAGGTGGTCGAGGACGAGCTGCCCGCGGGCCACCGCTCCGCCGTCGTCCGAGTAGCTGCCGTCGAGGGCGTTGATCGCGTTCGCGGAGATCGACACGACGACGTTGCCGTGGCTCGCCAGCGCGGTCGCCGCCGCGTTGTAGCCGAGGTAGCTCGGGATGTCCGTCTGTCCCTTCCCGCACGGCCACGCCTTCGGGTTGTCGGTGCCGCCGTAGCAGGCCTCGTGGCGGCCGTGCAGGAACACCACGACCGGACGCTTGCCCGGGGCGTCCTTCGGCACGAAGACCGCGGCACGCATCTCGCCCTTGCGACCGAAGCCCTTGATCGTCTCGGCTTCGTTGCCCAGGTCGTAGTCGGCCCGGGTCACCGCGTACTGGCCCGCGGCCGCCGGGTCGTCGGTCAGGGGCGCCGGGGCGTCGCTCGGCGCGACCGTCTGCGGCGCGGTGGCGGCCTGCCGGTTGCCCTGCAGGTCGGTTTCGCCCGTCCAGCCGAGCTCGACGCTGCGGGCGTCGGCGACGGCGGGGTCGGTCGTGGTGACCGTCAGCTGCCGCTGGTCGAGGCTCGTCTGTGCGACGCCGATGTCGGTACCGTCCACGAGCAGGACGGGGGCCGCCGCACGGAGCGGTAGCGGGTCGGCGAGGGTGAGGACGACGGCGTACCCGCCGTCGGTCGGCGTGACCGTCCAGTCGTCACCCTGCGCGACGGGCGTGCCCGGGGTCGTGATCGTGGTCGTCCCCGTCGCGGTGGTGGACCCGTCGCCCGGCGCGGCCGTCGCTGGCAGAGCCGCGATCGTGCCGGAGACGGCGAGCGCCCCGGCGATGAGTGTCGAACACGCGATCTGCAGCGCGATGGTGGAACGGCGTCTCGGCGAACGGTTCACGTCGGATCTCCCCTGGTGCGACGGGCATGCGCCACCGCACGCTCCGTCGCCAACAGTAGGGAGCGCGCCGCTCGCCGCGGATCGTCCTGGAGGATGAGGTCGAGGCTCGGTACCTGAGGGTCCTCACGGGTACGACGGCCCGGTGCGGGGCATGGAGTGCCCCCGGCCCGGGATCGTGTGGCGGACGCCGCCGGCCGGGTCCGGCACGTCGTCGAGGACGCATCCGGTGAACGCGCCGTCGGGTTCTCGGGCGTCGTGTTCCGGGATCAGCGCGTGCTCCAGAACGAGATGGTCCGGCTCTCGTCCCGTACGACCGCGGTGTGCGACGACGCCCGGTCGGCCACCGGGCGGTTGCCCTCGCCGCAGTACCAGTACGAGACGTACCGCTTCTGGCTCGGCGACCAACCGACCACCTCGACCTTGTACCGACCGGGGCTCAGGACCACACCGAAGACGCCGCCCCGGCCCGGCGACCAGGAGGTCATCCGGGTGTCGAAGGTGCTGCCGATCGACTCGCCGTACACGTGGACCGTTGCCCCGGTGAAGTCGGTGTCGAGCTGGGGGTTCACGATGGCGGACAGGGTGACCCCGACGGTCGAGCTCGCGTCGACGTCGTCCAGCACGGTCTCGGCGCGACCGCCCGCCTGGTGCGCGACGCGGACGTAGGAGCGCGGTGCGGTGGAGCCCGGGTCGCGGTGGAACCCCCAGGACTGATCGCGCAGTGCCGGCCACGAGTCGAGCGTCTCGTCGTGCGCGTTGACCTGCACGCTGTAGTCGTCACTCGGCAGGCCGTGCACCCAGTAGTGCCCGTCGCGAGCGGTGACCGTGCGTCGCACCGTCCCGGTGTTCCAGCCGCGCACGACGACGGCTGCGCCGGACAGGTCGGCGCCGTACGGGTTGCGCGCGGTCCCACCGATCGAGGCGCCGCGACGCACGACCAGGACGACGGTCTCGTGCGCACCGGGGCTGACCGTGATGCCGGCCCGCTCGGCGGGGAGCACGTCGTCGAAGCCGTACGAGCCCTCGCGCTCACCGTGCAGGCTCCACGTTCCGGACGGCACCGCGTCGAACGTCAGCCGCCCGCGGGCGTCGCTCGAGGCAGACGCCGTCGTCGTGCCCTCCGGGGTCCGCAGGTCGACCACCACGCCCGCCATCGGCAGCGGGCGCTTCTCCGGATCGGTGAGCATGACGGTGAGTGCCCCGTCGTCCGGAGCGGCCAGGGCCGCGGTGGTCGGTGCGACGAGCACTCCGACCAGTGTCAACACGGTCGTGATGCCGACCGCCGTGCGTCGTCGAGCCGTCATGGCCCACCCCTGATCCCCTTGCGAGGCCACCCCTGACCCCGTTGCAGTGGAGCGTAGCCGTCTTCCGGCACCCGCGCGCCGTCGCCACGTGTGCACGGCTCGTTGGGTGCGGGCGACGGCGAAGGACCCCGCGACCTGGGTCACGGGGTCCTTCGCAATGTTCCTCAGATCCGGCCGACGGTGTGACGGCGACGGCGCAGCAGGACCATCAGCGTGGCGCCCGCGGCGAGCAGCGCGGCGGCGATGCTCAGTGGGACGGTCGGGTCCGAGCCGGTGAACGCGAGCTCACCGGTGGGCTGGTCGGTTCCGCCGCCAGCACCCCCACCACCGCCGGCGCCAGGGGCCGCGGGGCCGCTCGGGGTGTCGGTGGGCACCACTGCGGGTGCCGTCGGGGTGGGTGTCGCGGTGGGCACCGGTGCCGGAGCACGGACCGTGATGGTGACCGTCTGGGTGTCGTCCGGGCTGGTGCCGTTCGACGCGGTGATCGTCACGGTCGAGGTGCCCGGGGTGGTCGGGGTGCCGGAGATGACGCCGGTGGTGCTGTCGATCGTCAGGCCGTCGGGCAGGCCCGTGGCGGTGAAGGTCGGGTTCGGGGCACCGGTCGCGGTGACGGTGGACGAGTAGGGCACGTCGACGGTGCCGTCGGACGGGGTGCCCGAGGTGATCGTCGGCGACTCGGACGGCGTACCCGGCGCCGGGCAGCCGGCGGAGGCCGTGATCGTGTTCGTGTCGAGGGTGACCGCACCGGTGCGGGCCAGCAGTCGGCCCTGCACGGTCGCGCCGGTGGTGGCGGTCACGGACTGCTGCGCCAGGACGGTGCCCTGGAACTGCGCGCCGGTGCCGACGGTGGCGGAGCTGCCGACCTGCCAGAACACGTTGCACGAGCTGGCACCGCCGGTGATCACGATCTGGCTGGCGGACCCGATGGTCAGGGTCGACGCGGCCTGGAACACCCACACGGAGTCCGCGCTGCCGGCCAGGGTGAGCGCTCCGTTGTTCGCCAGGGCGAGGGCGCCGCCGGAGTACACGCCGGGTGAGAGCGAGAGGCCGTTCAGCTCGGTCAGACCGGTCTGGGTCGGGGAGAGCGACGCGGCGACGTCGTACGCGGTGGTGGTGTCGCGCTGGGCCTGCGCCGCTGCGGCGTCGGTCTGGTGCGTGGTCCCGTTGACGGTGCCGTTCGGTGCGCCGCCGAAGCCGGTGATGGACGTGCCCGGCGACAAGCCGAGATCGCCGTTCACCACGGACGGGCCGGTGTTCGTGACCGCGCTCGCGCCGAGGACGCCGTAGGTCGATGCGGTTCCGAGGTTGACCGGACCGTCGATGACCGTGGCGGCGGATGCTCCGCCACCGGTCCCGAGGGTGATCAGCGCGGCGACGGCAGCCGCCGAGATGACGAGGATCGAGCCTCGTCGAGTTTGATGAGTGTGCACGGCCAACCTCTGCCTGCAGGAGAGGCGAGGGGTCGTCGGCGACGAGCGCGCATTCTCGGAGACTCGAAGTATGCGCTTCTGCACAGCGAAAACACAGAGACGTCAGGACATTCGGTCGAAGGCTGGGAATCCGCCCGGGTCACAGGCGGATCCCGGGGCTGCGGGCGCATCATCACCCCAGGTTGGCCGGCCGCTCACCAGCGGACGGGGAGGGAGTTCGGGTCTCCCGTCAGCCGGTGCGGCGCCGGTCCCGGGTAGGACCGGTCGCCCACCCCCGGACCACACGGCGAAGGGCCCCGCGATCGAGATCGCGGGGCCCTTGCTGGTGACGGGTGCTACTTGACGACGACCGTGATGGTCGGGCTGGTGCTCGTGGTGAGCTCCGAGGTCCCGGCGAAGACGGCGTGCAGGTTGTGCGCGCCCTTCTTCAGCGGGAGCTTCGAGGTGACCACACCGTCCTCAACCGTGACGGTGGCGAGGCGCTTCGCGCCCTGGTAGATCCGGGCGGTGCCGTCGACGCTGAAGCCGGTGGCCTTCACCTGGACGGTCGCCTTGCCGCCGCTGTACTTGATGGCGGTGCGCGACGGAGCCTTCTCGACGGTGACCGTCATGGCCTTCGCCGTCTTCGAGTCGGTACCCGAGTACACCGGGTCCGCGTTGACGAACGAGGCCGTGACCGCGTGCTTGCCGATGGCGAGGGTGCTCGGCAGCGTCATGCTGGCCGCGCCGTCCTTGACCGGGGCGGTGCCGAGGACCTTGCTGCCGTCCTTGAACGTCACCGTGCCCTGCTGGGTGCCGATGCCACCGGCGATGGTCGCGGTGACCTTGGCCGGCTTGGCGGTGCGGTAGGTCTGCTCGGCGGCCGACGCGGTGAGCGTCGTGGTCGTCGTCGGCAGCGTGGCGTGCAGGTTGAACTTGTCGACCGTCGAACCGATCGCCGCCGGGTCGGCCGTGGCCGTCGGCTGGAGCGTCACGCCGCAGCTGTCGACCTTGCCGTGCTGCACCGCCGAGTTGAGCGTGGTGCAGTCGCTGGCGCGGATGTTCTCGACGGCGAGCTTGTCGTCGGTGACCGAGACCTTCACGAAGGTGCGGACGTGCTCCTGGTTCTCGACCGAGTTGGCGAAGTGACGCTGACCGGTGGGGTCGAGCGGGTCCGCGCCGTAGCCCTGGGTGGCGTCCGGGGTGGTGAGGTCGTAGTACTTCGAGCCGGAGGCCGAGTTGGCCGTCATGTAGATGACGCCGCCGGGGCCGGAGAAGACCTCGGGAGCAGCGGGCTGCTCGTTGACGTTGGCCTTCTTGCCGTTCTTGATCGCGTAGCTGCGCGAGTAGGAGTGGTCGTGACCCTGCAGGACGAGGTCGACACCCATGTCCGAGAACGAACGCGTGAAGTCGAACCGGCGCTGCTGGTTGTCACGATCGTTCGCGTGGTCGGCCGGCGAGTAGATCGAGTGGTGGTAGACCAGCGTGGTCCACTTCGCGTCGTCGCCGTAGCGGTTGATGACGTCGCGCACGTAGTTCACGTGGGCAGCGTCGGAGCCGGCCGCGTAGGCGTTCGAGTTGATGTCGATGAACAGGACGCCCTTGTACATGTACCAGTAGTCGCCACCCGAGTTCGCGGTGGTGTTGCCGCCCGGGTAGAAGTCCGGCACCTTGAGGGAGTTCGGCACCTGGTTGTGCTGCTCGTAGGCCTTGCCGCCCACGTCGTGGTTGCCGATGGTCGAGGCCCACGGGTAGCGCTTCAGCACGTCGCTGCTGTCCGCGAACGCGCCCCACTCGTACTCGTTGTTGGCGTGCTCGACCTGGTCGCCACCGGAGACCAGGAGCTCGGCGTCCGGTTCGGTCGACGTGGCGTACTTGAGCGTGTCCGCCCAGCCGGCACCGTCGTCGTCGGTGAAGCCGGACGAACCGATCTGCGGGTCACCGAAGAACAGGAAGTCGAAGTCGCCGGAGAAGCTCTTCGTGGTGAAGGTGTACGACGCGGACCAAGCCGAGCCGTCCGCCGCACCGACGTGGTACGTGTACGACGTGTTCGGCTCGAGGGCCGAGATCGTCGCGTGCGCGTTGATGTAGCCCGATTCGGCGGCGATGCCCGGGATGCTCTTGGTGTTCGAGTCGGTCGTGCTCGTGTCGGCTGCGGTGTTCGCGGCCTCCGAGGCGGCGACCGTCTGCTTGGCGTCGGTGAAGACACCGTCGGTCATGGACGCGGTCTTCTGGATCTCGAGCGACTGCGCGACGTTCGTGGGGAAGTACCACGATGCGATGCGCTGACTCTCGGTCGCGCCGACGCCGAGCAGGATGTGGATCGGGCCACCGGTCGAGATGTTGGTGGTGGGGGTGTTCGTCGCAGCCGTGGCGGCGTTCGTGCCGACCATCGAGGCACCGGCGATGAGCGCGGCCCCGAGGACGGCTCCGCAGACGCGGAGGGTGGTGGTTCTGCGCCGGGTAGTGGCGCCGGACAGGAGACTCATGTTGGTCCGTTTCTCAGACGTGGGATGGTGCAGCACGGAAGACTCTGCATGCACTGCAAAACGTCTTGGTAAACGCTGAGTGACGGTTCGTCGCTGTTCCGGGACGAAGGCGACTTGCCAGCAGCTCCGTGGCGAGCGTCAGCCCGCCGCGAGCCGCTCGACGAACCAGATCATCCCCATCACGAACACGCCGGCGGTCACGGTGCCCGTCACCCAGAGGGACACCCGGTGCGCCCTCCGCCGCAGCAGCGAGAGCGGCGGGAAGACGATGACGATGATCGCGAGCTGCACGGCCTCGATGCCGACGTTGAAGATGAGGAGCGAGACGAGCAGCTGCCACGAGAACGCCTCGTGGATGCCGAGGGCCCCGGCGAACCCGAGGCCGTGGATGAGGCCGAAGGCGAAGACGACGGCCAGGCGGGTCCACCCGGCGCGGTCGAGCGAGAAGTGCCCGTGCTCGCCGACCACCAGTTCGTCGGCCCGCGATCGACGACGCCAGAGCCGCCAGAGGTACCAGCCGGCGACCGCGGCGATCGACAGGGCGATGAGCGGCTCGACGACGATCGCGGGCGGGCTGACCACACCGAGGGCGGCGAGGATGAACGTGATCGAGTGCGCGATCGTGAACGCGGACGCCGTGTAGACGACCTCGCGCAGGCGACGCGACCCGGCGATGAGCGCCACGAGGAACAGGATGTGGTCGATCCCGGTCAGCAGGTGCTCGGCGCCGAGCCGGAAGAACTCCCAGAAGCGCTCACCCGCCGACTGCTCGGTCGAGAACGTGCGCTGCGAGGCATCGAGGGTGGCCGAACCCGTCCGGTCGTCGACGTCGTAGGTGACGATCGTCTTGGTGTCGCGCACGAAGGTCTCGTCGTCGGGGAAGAGCTCCGACGACACCACGTGCCCGGACTGCGTCTGCGACGGTTCCGGGCAGGTGAAGTCCGCGGTCACGTGGGCGTACGGCACCTCGTCCTGCAGGTCGACGGTGACGGTGTCGTCGAGCGTGCCCGTGCAGGCCTGCCCGCCGGCTCCGGTGACCCGGAACCGGTCGAACACGTACTTCCCGATCGCGTCGGTGTGCGCCTCGGCAGCCGTCACCATCCCCGGGAAGTCCCCGTCGTCCCAGGCCTGCTGCCCCTGCTCGTGCAGCGCGTCGTCGTCCTCGCTCGTCGCCACCGAGACGAGCATCAGGTCGTACTCGAGCCCGAGCTTCGCCTGCACGACCGTCGGCTTCGTGGACGTGACGTCGGCGTAGACCACCGAGCTGAAGCCGTGCGCCGACGCCGGTGCCGCCCCCGCGAGCGCACCGATCACGACCACCCCGAGCAGCACGAGCGCGGCGACGACCCGTGCGACGAGCGCGAACAGGGGAGCGGAGTGGGCAGGGCGGGCGCGGAGGAGCGCGGCGGTGGTTCCGGAGGGCACGCGCAGACGATCCGGCCCGCAGACGACCGGCAGGTGAACAACCGGTGACCAGCAACGGGACGGGTGTTGGACAGGTCCCCCGTCCGGCCCGGAGCAGCCCTCGGGCGTGCTTGCATGGTGCCGTGATCCGCCCCGCCACCCGGACGACCGTCCTGTTGACCGCCGTCGCCCTCGCCGCGGCCGGCACTGCCCTGCTGGCCGGCTGCTCCGGGACGTCGAACGGCGCCACCGGCGGCACCGGCACCGGCCCGACGGCGACCACGTCGGCGCACGCCTCGGCCGGGGTCCTGGGCACCGGCTTCTCCGACCCCGACCAGCCGCCGGCGCCCGAGGCCACGATCCACCCCGAGCCCGGTTCGTGGTCCGGGGTGCACGCCCCCGCCGGCTACGACGTCGTGCTGCTCTCCGACGCGGGTGACGCCGCCGACGCTCCGACCCGGACCTTGCTCGACGCCGTCGAGTCGTGGGCCGCGGACGAGGACGTCACCGTCACCTTGGTCTCGGCGAAGGGCCCCGACGACCGGATCGCCGCGGTCCTGCGCGCCGTCGACGCCGAACCCGACCTGGTCATCACCGTCGGCAACCACATGGTCGACCCGCTCGCGGCCGTCTCACCGACCGCGCTCCACCAGCAGTTCCTGGTCGTCGGTGCCGAGATCGCCGAGCCGACGTCGAACGTCACGGCGGCGGACTGGACGGGCGGCGGGTTCCGCGGCGAGGGCCTCGGTCCGTCGAGCCACTACGACCCCGACACCTTCACCGAGGAGCGCGCGGCCCGTGGTCTGCGCGCCGGGCTCGCCGCCGTGCTCCACGACCTGCGCGGCATCGTCGTCTGGGTCCCCTGACCGGGCGCTCCCCCGCTACGCGGTCTCCGGCTCCAGCACGCGCGCTCGCACCTGCGCCGCCGCGCCGAGTGCGACGGCGTCGGATCCGAGCGTCGACTGCGCGAGCCGGATCGTCGCCCCGCTGACCGGCGGTTCCGCGGCGATCGCCGCCGTGATGGCCGGTTCGAGCAGGTCCCAGGACCGCGCGATGCCGCCGCCGACCAGGACGGTCGTGACGTCGAGGATCCCCGCGGTCAGCAGTGCGGCACGGGCCAGACCCCACCCCGCGGTGGCGAAGACGGCGGCCGCGTCGGCGTCCCCGCCGCGTGCGGCGACGGCGACGTCCCGCGCCGAGAGCATCCGCCCGGAGCGTTCGGCGTAGCGGTCGGCGATGCCGCGCGCGCCCGCGATGGTCTCCAGGTGCCCGGTCTGCCCGCAGGTGCACCGGGCGTCACCGAAGCCGGGGACGTGGCCGATCTCACCGGCGGCCCCGCGCGGGCCGGCGAAGAGCCGTCCGTCGAGCACGAGCGCGCCGCCGACACCGGTACCGAGGGTCATGCCGAGCACGTCGGACTCCCCCACGACCGCGCCGGTGGCGATCTCGCCGAGCAGGAACGCGTTCACGTCGTTGTCGAGGGTCGCGGGGACCCCGAGGGCGTCCGTCACCGCCCGGGTCACGCCGTACCCGGCCCAGCCGGTGAACGAGTTGCCGGTGACCAGGACGGTTCCCGTGGTCCGGTCGACGACGCCGGCCGCGCCCACCCCGACACCCGCCAAGGAGGCCCGGTGCGTCTCGAGCAGACCCGTCACGGCCCCGAGTGCGGCCGTCACGATCGCCGCCCCGCCCGCGTGGGCGGGCGTCGGCAGGTCGACGCGATCGATGACCTCGAGGTCGGGCGTGGTCAGGACGACCTTCGTGTTGGTGCCGCCGACGTCGACCCCGGCCAGGACCCGGGTCACGCGGTCACCGCCGCGAGCGAGGCGAGGCGCTCCGTCCGACGCTGCCGTTGCAGCACGGGGTCGGGCACCGGCACCGCGGCGAGCAGACGCCGGGTGTAGTCGGTGGTGGGGTGCAGCAGCGTCGTGCCGGTGGTGCCCTGCTCCTCGACGACGCCCTGGCGCATCACCACGACGCGCTCGGCGAAGTGCTGCACGACGGCCAGGTCGTGCGAGACGAACAGGCACGCGAAGCCGAGGTCGTCCTGCAGCTCACCGAGGACCTCGAGCACGGTCTCCTGCACGCTGACGTCGAGCGCCGAGGTCGGCTCGTCGGCGACGAGCAACCGCGGTTCGAGCACCAGCGCCCGGGCGAGCGAGACCCGCTGGCGCTGCCCGCCGGAGAGCTCGCGCGGGGCACGGGACGCCAGGGTCCGCGGCAGCCGTACCGCGTCGAGCACCTCGTCGATGCGCCGACGACGGTCGGCCGAGGACATCCCGCGACGGTGCACGGCGAGGGGTTCCGCGATGCACTCGGCCACCGACATCCGGGCATCCAGGGAGGCCACCGGGTCCTGCAGCACGACGCCGATGCCGGAGCGGAGGGCACGACGGTCACGGCCCTTCGCGGTCCGCAGGTCCTGCCCGAACAGCGACACCGTGCCGGACGTCGGCTTGATCAGCCCGAGCGCCACCCGGGCCGCGGTCGACTTGCCGGAGCCGGACTCGCCGACCAGGCCGACGGTCTCACCGGCGTGCACCGCGATGTCGATGCCCGCGAGCGCGTGGACGGCGCGCGCCCCGCGCCCGAAGGTCACCGAGACGTCCCGCAGGTCGACCGCCGGGGCCGCACCGGGCCTCCCGGCCGTCTCGGTCTCCGCGTCGGTGACGGGAGCCGACGGGCGGTCGCCCGCCACGTCGAGCCGCGGCACCGCGGCGAGGAGCCGCCGGGTGTACTCGTGCTCGGGGCGGAGCAGGACGTCCTCGACCCCGCCGGTCTCGACGATCTCGCCCTGGAGCATGACCGCGACCCGGTCGGCGAAGTCCGCGACGACACCCATGTTGTGCGTGACGAGCAGCACGCCGGTGCCGGTCTCGACGGCGAGCGCTCGGAGGAGCTCGAGGATCTCGGCCTGCACGGTCACGTCGAGGGCCGTGGTCGGTTCGTCGGCGATGAGCAGCTTCGGCGCGTTCGCGATCGCCATCGCGATGACCACGCGCTGACGCTGCCCACCCGACAACTGGAACGGGAACGACCGGGTGCGCGACTCGGGGTCGGGGATGCCGACGCGACGGAGCAGGTCGACGGCCTCGGCCGCGGCGGCGGACGCGGAGACGTCACGGTGGTTCCGGATCACCTCGGCGATCTGCGCACCGACGCGGGTGAGCGGGTCGAGGGCGGTCGCAGGCTCCTGGAAGACCATCGAGACGGTCGATCCGCGCAGTGCCCGGAGCGCGGGTTCGGGGGCCCCGACCACCTGGTGGCCGGCGACGACCGCGCTGCCCGAGGCCGTCGCGTTGCCGGAGAGCAGGCCCATCGCGGCGAGGGCGACGGTCGACTTGCCGGAGCCGGACTCGCCGACCAGGGCGAGGGTCTCGCCGGGGGCGACCGACAGCGACACCCCCCGCACGGCGTCGACCGTGCCGGACTCGGTGGTGAAGGAGACGCCGAGGTCGGTCGTCCGCAGGATCGGTTCGGTCGTCATCAGCGTCCCCGTACGTCGAAGGCGTCCCGCAGTCCGTCGCCCACCGCGTTGAACGCGCAGACGACCAGGATCACGGCCAGACCCGGCGGCACGATGAGCCACCAGCGTCCGGAGTATGCGGCGGTGAGACCCGCCGACAGCATGCCGCCCCAGTCCGTCGCCGGCGGCTGCACGCCGAGCCCGAGGTACGAGACGTAGGCGACCAGCAGGATCGCGTCGGCGACCTGGAACGTCGCGGCGACGACGATCGTCGACACCGAGTTCGGCAGCAGGTGCTTGCCGATCGCGCGGGCGTGCGAGCCACCGATCGCGCGCAGGGTGAGGACGTAGTCGCGGTTCTTGAGCGTCAGCGTCTCGGCGCGGATCAGGCGGGACGGCACGAGCCACGACACGAGGCCGAGGATGACGATGAGGCCGCCCACTCCCGGGTTCGTGATCGCCGAGATGACGAGGAGGATGAACAGGGCCGGGATCGCGATGCCGGCGTCGACGACGCGCATCATCAGCGCGTCGACCCAGCCGCCGACGTACCCGGCGACGGAACCCCACAGGGTCCCGACGACGGTGGCCAGGACCCCGGCGGCGATGCCCACCATGAGGGAGACCTTGCCGCCGTACATCAGGCGGCCGAGGACGTCGTGGCCGACGGCGTCGGTGCCGAGCCAGTGCGCGGCGCTCGGGCCCTGGTTGGCCTGCTCGAGCAGCGTGTGGGTCTGGTCGGTCGGGTACACGAACGGGCCGACGAAGCAGAACAGCACGATGACGACGATCAGGGCGAGGCCGATCACGGCGAGGGTGTTGCTCCGGAACCGGCGGGCGGCGAGCCGGAACCCGGTGGCCGCGACGGTGACGGGGGCACCCGGGGCTTCGGGGGCCATCTGGACGGCGGTCATGCGCGGCTCGCCTTCACTCGCGGGTCGATGAGGGACTGTGCGACGTCGGCGAGCAGGGTGCCGATGACGGTCGCGATGGAGATGACGAGCACGCAGCCGAGCAGCGTCGGGTAGTCGGAGGACTGTGCCGCGTTCCAGAACAGCAGCCCCATGCCGGGGTAGTTGAACAGCTGCTCGGTCACCAGGGCGCCACCGAACAGCACCGGCAGGTAGTACCCGAGCATCGCCACGACCGGGGTCAGCGAGTTCCGGAACACGTGCCGCCGCAGGATCGTCGCGGTCGAGGCGCCGCCGGCGCGGGCGGTGCGGACGTAGTCCTCCTGCAGGTTCTCGAGCGTCGAGGCGCGCATGTACCGGCTGAACACGGCGATCATCGCGAGGGCTCCGGTCACCACGGGCAGCACGAGCCCGGCTGGGTCCTGGAAGACCTCGGCGAGGGTGTTCCCGCTCGGGGCCTGGGACGGCAGCCACGGCAGCTGCTGGCTGAAGACGATGATCAGGACGAGTCCCAGGAAGAACGCGGGCGTCGAGTAGAAGACGAACGCCAGGGCGGTGGCGGCGTAGTCGACCGCGCCGTTGCGGCGGGCCGCCTGGAGCATCCCGACCGGGATCGCGACGACGAGTCCGAGCACCGCGGAGATGCCGGTGAGCACGAGGGTCTTCGGCAGGCGCTCGGCGATGAGCTGCGAGACCGGCTCGTTGAGCGTGTACGAGGTGCCGAGGTCGCCCGTCAGCAGACGGCCGAGGAACCGCAGGTACTGCACGGGCAGCGGCTGGTCGAGCCCCTGCGCCTGGTTGAACTGGGCGATCTGCGTGGGGGTCGCGGAGACGCCGAGCACGCCGCGGGCGGGGCCGCCGGGCAGCGCGTGGAGCAGGCAGAACACCACGACGGTGACGATGAGGATCACCGCGAGCGCCTGCAGGACGCGCCTGGTGAGGTAGAGAGCTGTGGTCATGCGGCTTCCGATGGTCGGTTCTTGCGTGAGCCGGGGCGGAGGCGCGGTGCGGGTCGGGCCCGCACCGCGCCTCCAGGCCGTGGTCGCGTCAGCGACCTACTCGGTCCACTTCCACTGGGCCGGGTGGAAGTTGGCGAGCGAGTCCTGGTCGAACCCGGACAGGCCCTTCTTGACGACCGAGATCTGGTAGTCGGGGCTCGGCAGCCAGATCACCGGCAGGTCCTTCGCGACCGCGGCACTGTAGTCCTGCACGGCGGTCGCGTCGGTCGAGGTGGTGGTCGCGTCGATCAGGGAGTCGACCTCCTTGTTCGAGTAGCTGCCGAAGTTCGCCGAACCGCCGGTCTGGAACAGCGACTCACCGGTCGGGTAGGCCGGGAAGTACCAGCTGCCCGCGGTGCCGAAGAACGACAGGTCCCAGTCGCAGCTGGCTTCGTCCGAGGTGCAGGTCGGGGTCTGCGACAGCACGCTCGACACCGGCGCGGTCTTGATGGTGAAGTCGATGCCGGTCTTCGCGAGCGAGGACTGGATCGCGCTCATCATGTTGTCGGTCACGGTCGAACCGGACTGCGACAGCACCTGCATCGAGAACTTCGTGCCCTCCTCGACACCCTCGCCGCACTGGCTGGCGGACGTGCCCGGGTCGGTGCAGACCATCGTGCCGCCCTGCTCCTCCCAGCCGTGGCTGGTCAGCAGGTCCTTGGCCTTCGAGGTGCTGAACGGGTACGGGTTCGACTTCTGCACGTCGGAGACGTAGTCGGACTCCTGCGCCTGCGGGATCGGACCGTAGGTCGAGGTTGCGGTGCCGTTGAAGACGACCTTCGACAGCGACGTCTGGTCGATCGACATCTGGACGGCCTGACGGGCGTACAGCTGCTTGAAGACGGCACCCATGTCGGGGTTGTTGAAGTTGTACGGCATGTACGTGATCGCCCAGCCGGTCCACGGCTCGACCTCGTAGCCCTTCGCCGTGAAGGACGACTCCTGGTCCATGTCGGTCGCGTTGATGTACCCGTAGTCGACCTCGCCCGAGCGGACGGCGTTCACCTCGGCGTCGGCCGTGGTGAAGGGCAGCAGGTTCACCGTCGTGATCGACGGCTTCTCACCACCGTCGTACTTCTTGTTGGCCGTCAGCGTGACCTTGCCGGCCGTGGTGAAGGTCTTGACGCCGTAGGGACCGGAGATCGTCTTCCACAGGTCGTCCGTGGCGTAGTCGGAGATCTTGCCGGCGGCGGTGTTGAGGTACTTCCACACCTGCTTCGCGCCGGCGGTGGTCTCGTCGGCGTCGGTCACCTTCGCGGTCGCGCTGGTCTTGTCCCAGGCGTGCTGGGGCAGCGGGATGATGTGGCTCAGCTGGTTGGCGAGCATCCAGTCCGAGTTGTAGGCCTTGTCGAACGTGATGGTGAAGTGCGTGTCGTCGACCGCCTTGAACGACGTCCAGTTGTCCGGCGCCTTGCCCTTGGAGTACGAGCCCCACTGGTCCTTGTTCGCCTTGATCAGGTTGAACCAGAAGCCGACGTCGCGGCTCGTGATCGCCTCGCCGTCCGACCAGTGCCGGTCGCCGAGCGTCATGGTGACGCTCTTGCCGTCGTCGGCGAACTGCGCGTCGGTGGCGACGGAGCCGGCCTTGTTCCACGCGATCTTGCCGGTGGAGCCGTCGTACGCGACGAGCGGCTCGTACAGCGACTGGGCGATGGAGCCGTTGTTCGTGTTGAGGTGCGCGGCGGTGCCGATCGGCAGGATCCAGTTCGGCGTGAAGTTGGCGGGGAGCGCGTAGTCGATCTCGTCGGTCGATCCCTGCGAGGCGTTGCCGCCTCCGGAACAGCCGGCGAGCAGCGCGCTCACGGCGATCGCAGCTCCGGTGAGGAGCGCCCAGCGACGGGGCTTGGACATGCGGTGTCTCCTTGTGCGAGGGACTTCGGGGAGGTGGAGCACGGGTGCCGAGCGGCACGAGGACAGTCAAGGACCAAAGCGATTGGAAAAACAAACATCTCGATGTAAAAACTGCGTTACTGCGGATCGGACGAAAGGGTGGACCGCTCGATCCGCCCCGTAGGCTCGCGGCAGAACGGACCACCGACCGGTGTTCCACTCCCGTTCCGCCCGGATTGGAGAAAGTCGTGGCCGATCTCAGCGCCCGCGTCCTCGAGCTCGTCGCATCGGGGCAGGCCGCCAGCCGGACCGAGATCGCGAAGGTGCTCGGAGCCGCCCCCTCGACCGTCTCGCACGTCGTCGGGCAGCTCCTGGAGCACGGGATCCTCGCCGAGGAAGGCACGGATGTCTCGACCGGCGGGCGACCCCGCAAGGTGCTCCGCATCGGCGGCGTCGACGAGTACGCGGTCGCCGCGGACGTCGGGGGCGGACACGCGCGCATCGGCGTGGTCCTGCCGGGAGGCGCGCTCGAGTCGGTCGCGAACGTCCCGTTCGCACTCTCCGACGGTCCGACCGCCGGGCTCCAGCGCCTGGCCGCGCTGCTCGAGCGGCTCGCCGACGACCGTGGTCGCGAGGGGCTGCGGGGCGTCGGGCTCAGCCTGCCCGGTCCCGTCGACGTCGTCGCCGGCGTCGTGGACCTGCCGAGCCGGATGCCGGGGTGGAACGGGTTCCCCGTCGCCGCGTGGCTGAGCGACCGGTTCGGCCTGCCGGCGATCGTCGACAACGACGCGAACTGCATGGCAGCGGGTGAACAGACCGTGCAGGCCCCGGCTCGCCGCCAGACCATCACGATCAAGGCCGGCTCGGCGATCGGCGCGGGCATCGTCATCGACGGTCGGCTCTACCGGGGGTCGACCGGGGCCGCCGGGGACATCACGCACGTGCGGATCGACGCCGCCGGGGACACCCCGTGCTCGTGCGGCAACACCGGCTGCCTCGAGACGGTGGCGTCCGGGGCCGCCCTGGTCCGGATCCTGTCGAACGCGGGGGTCGACGTCGCCTCGACCGCCGACGTCGTCCGGCTCGCCTCGGACGCGCACCCCGAGGCCACCCGCGCCGTACGGATGGCGGGCGGGTACCTGGGCGAGGTGCTCGCCGCCAACGTGAACTTCTTCAACCCGGACGCCGTCTACCTGGGCGGCATCCTGTCGACCCTGGACCCGTTCATCGCCGCCGTGCGCAGCCAGCTCTACGAGAGCTGCCACCCGTTGATGACCCAGCACCTGGCCATCGAGCCGGTGTCGCTCGGTGCCGACGCCGGGCTCGTCGGCGCCGGCCAGTTCGCCCTGCAGCGGGGTCTCGCCGCCTCACTCGAGGAGCTCTCCGCGCCCATCCCCCAGTCCACCACCAGGAACAGGAGCGTCCGTGTCTGAGACCGGTCCCGTCACCCCAGCCGTCCCCGCCGCCGCCAGCCGTCCGGTCATCGCCATCGCCGGCCTGGCCATCGAGACCTCGACGTTCACGCCGACCCGGACCCACGCACCCGCGTTCCACCCGGACCGCGGCGACGAGGCCGTCGCCCGGTACCCGTTCCTGGCGACCATGGCCGACCGGGCGGACTTCCGCGGGGCGCTCATCGGGCACGCGCTGCCCGGCGGGATCGTCGACCGGGCGTCGTACGAAGCGCTGGCCGACGAGATCGTGGAGCGGTTGGGTGCGCTGGGTCCGGTCGACGGCCTCTGGTACGACATCCACGGCGCGATGGTGGTCGAGGGACTCGACGACGCCGAGACGGACCTGCTCGGCCGCATCCGCGCGGTCGTCGGCCCCGACGTCATCGTGTCCGCGTCGATGGACCTGCACGGCAACGTCACGCGCGAGCTCGCCCACCAGGTCGACCTGGTCACCTGCTACCGGATGGCCCCGCACGAGGACACCCTCGAGACGAAGGAGCGTGCCGTCCGGAACCTCGTCGACGTGCTGACCGAACGACCCGTCGGTGCGCAGCGACCCGTGAAGGCCTGGATCCCGATCCCCGTGCTGCTGCCCGGCGAGCAGACCTCGACCCGCCTCGAGCCGGCGAAGTCCCTGTACGCGCAGGTCCCGCTCGTCGAGCAGACCGAGGGCGTGCTCGACGCCGCGATCTGGGTCGGGTACGCGTGGGCGGACCAGCCCCGCGACCAGGCCGTCACCGTCGTCACCGGATGGGACGATGCCGCCGTCGCCGCCGGTGCCGAACGGCTCGCCCGGGCGTTCTGGGACGTCCGCGAGGACTTCGTGTTCGTCGCCCCCACCGGCACGTTCGAGGAGTGCCTCGACGCAGCGCTCGCCCCGGGCGCCGCGAAGCCGTACTTCGTCTCGGACTCGGGCGACAACCCCACGGCGGGCGGTTCCGGGGACATGACGTGGGGGTTGACGCAGGTGCTCGCCCGCCCGGAGTTCCAGGACCCGTCCGGCCCGACCGTCATCTACGCGAGCGTGCCCGGGCCGGCCGCGGTCGCTGCGGCCGTGGACGCCGGCGTCGGTGCGACGATCACCGTGACCGCCGGAGCGTCGGTGGACCACGTGCATGCCGGCCCGATCACGATGACCGGGCGGGTGCACGCGATCAAGCACGGCGACCGAGACGCCGAGACCGAGGTCGTGCTGCAGGTCGGCAGCGTCTTCGCGATCCTGACGAAGCTGCGGAAGCCGTACCACCACGAGCACGACTTCACCGACCTCGACCTGGCGCCGCGGCAGGCGGACGTCGTCATCGTGAAGATCGGGTACCTCGAACCGGAGCTGTTCGACATGTCCGCCGACTGGATGCTCGCGCTCACCCCGGGCGGTGTCGACCAGGACCTGCTGCGCCTCGGGCACCACAGGATCGAGCGGCCGATGTTCCCCTACGATCGAGTGTTCCCGACGGCACCGGACCTCCGCGCCCGCATCGTCCCCGCCTCCAACGAACCGCTCGGAGCCCCTGCATGAGCACCACCGCCGCACTCGAGATCGCCGTCACCTCACCGGCGGGTGCGATCACCGCGCGGGACGGCGGCGCCGACCGCGTCGAACTCTGCGTCGGGCTCGAGCTCGGCGGGCTCACCCCGTCGCAGGCCCTGGTCGAGACGACCCACGAGACCGGGATCCCGGCGCACGCGCTGGTCCGCTGCCGCCCGGGCGGGTTCGTGCACACCCCCGACGAGGTCGAGCTCATGGTGCGCGAGGTCCGCACGGTCCTGCGCTCCGGGGCCGCCGGCGTCGTGGTCGGTGCCCTGCGCCCCGACCGGACCCTGGACGAGGACGCGCTCCGCCGCTTCGTGGACGCCGCCCGTTCGGTCAGCGCCACCGCCGAGGTCACCCTGCACCGGGCGATCGACCACGCGACCGATCCCGTCGCCGCTGCCGGTTCGCTCGCGGCGCTCGGGTTCACCCGCGTCCTGACCTCGGGTGCCGCCCCCACCGCGGTCGCCGGCGCCGAGACGATCGCGCGCATGGTCGAGGCCGCCGGGCCCGTGCAGGTGATGGCCGGCGCCGGGGTCACCCCCGCCGACGTCCGCGCGCTGCTCGCCACCGGTGCCGCCGCCGTGCACCTGTCGGCCAAGCGTCCGGCCGCGGACAGCACGCACGCCGGGGTGCCGATGGGTGCCGGGGACGACGGTTCCGCGCACTTCGTCACCGACGCCGAGGTCGTCGCGGCCGCGCGGCGCGCGCTCGACGCCTGACCCGCTCACCGTCACACGGGAATGGCGGCCGTCGGAACCCGCTTGACGCCCCCATGACATCGTCAGCAGCGCGCCGCGGGTGGCTCAGCGTCACGTCCGTCGCACTCGGGTCGTTCGTGCTCGTCCTGTCCGAGTTCCTGCCCATCGGACTGCTCCCCGCCATCGCCGACGACCTGGACGTCGGCATCGGCACCGCCGGCCTGATGGTCGTCGCCACCGGACTGGTCGGAGCCGTCGCGGCACCGGTGGTCACCGTCCTGACCTCGCGACTCGACCGCCGGGTGGTGCTCGTGTCCCTGACCGTGCTGCTCGTGGTCGCCGACGGCCTCGCCGCGATCGCGCCGTCGTTCTGGGTGCTGCTCATCGCACGGATGCTGCTCGGTGTCGGCATCGGGGGCTTCTGGGCCATCGGTGCCGGGATCGCCGGGCGACTCGTCCGGCCCGAGCTGACGATCCGCGCGACCTCGCTCATCACGGCCGGCGTCTCCGTCGCGACCGTCGTGAGCCTGCCGCTCGGCGCCCTGGTGTCGTCGCTCGCCAGCTGGCGTCTCGGCTTCGTGATCGGTGGGGCGCTCGGTGTCGTCGCGCTCGTCCTGCAGCTGGCGATGCTGCCGAGGATCCCCGCGCAGCAGCGGGTGCGGTTCGCCACGCTCGGGTCGCTGCTCCGCGTGCCCCGCGCCCGGGTCGGGCTCATCGCCGCAGCCTTCGTCTTCGCGGCCCAGTTCGCCGCGTACACCTACATCGCGCCGTACCTGCAGCAGCTCGTCGGCGTCGGCCCGGACACCGTGACGATCGCGCTGCTGGTGTTCGGCGTCGCGGGCATCGTCGGCAACTTCGCCGCCGGCTTCACGCTCGACCGCAGTGTCCTCGCCACCATCGGGGCGTCGAAGTTCGTGCTCGCGGCGGCCGTCGTGCTGCTGCCGCTGCTCGCCCACTCCGTCGTGGGGGTCTTCGTGCTGCTCGTCGTGTGGGGCCTGGTGTGGGGTGCGCTGCCGCTCGGGATGCAGACCTGGATGTCGACGGCGTCGCCGGCCGGGTCCGAGACCGGGCTCGCGCTGTTCGTCACGACGATCCAGCTCGCGATCGCCGCCGGTTCGGTGCTCGGCGGTGCCGCGGTGTCGTCGTTCGGACTGGCTGCTGACTTCTGGCTGGCAGGCGGGGTAGCGATCGTCGGCGCTGTCGTGCTCGTCGCGATGGGGCTGCGGAAGTCGAGTGCCGTGCCGGTGGTCGAGCCGGTCGCGGCCGAGCCGACGCCGACCGGCCCGGTGGCCGTCGCCTGCCCCTGACCCCGGTCGGGATCGGTCGCAAGACACCGGTGTTCGCGCACTGAACACGCGCAGACCGCGGTTCAACGGGTGAACACCGGTGTTTTGCGGACTCGGTCAGGTCAGGGCGATGACGCGGTCGGCCGCGGCGATCGCGACCGGGTCGTGGGCTGCGTGCACGACCACGACGCCGTCTGCCGCCTCGGCGGCGAGCGCCGCAACCACGAGCGCCGCCGACTCGGCGTCGACCCCCGCGGTCGGTTCGTCGACCAGCAGCACCCCGGCCCGCTGTGCCAGCCCGAGCGCGACGAGCGTCCGCTGACGCTGCCCGCCCGACAGTTCCTCGATGGGCCGATCCGCCAGGTCCGTGATCGCCATCCGCTCGAGCTGCGCGTCGACGATCGCCCGGTCTGCGCGTCCGAGCGGCCGCCACCACGCGCGCTGCCGCCACCGCCCCATCGTGACGGTCGCGCGGACCGTGAGCGGGAGCGTGGTCGGCGGCACGGACTGGGTCACGTAGGCGACGCCGTCGGACGGGAGGCCCGTCACCCGCCCGGCGGTCGGCCGCACGACGTCCGCGACCACGTCGAGCAGCGTCGACTTGCCGGATCCGTTCGGCCCGGTGAGCGCGGTGACGACCCCGGCGGGGAAGACCGCGTCCACACCGTCGAGGACGGTCCGGTCGCCGAGGACGGCCGTCACGCGGTCCAGGTGGACGGCGGATCGGAGATCAGTCGGCTCGGTTGACTCGGTCGGAGGCACCTGAGCACGCTATCAGTATCGATACTCGTTTTCATGTAGCGTCTCGGACCGTGACCTGGCTGACCGATCCGTTCTCCGTCGACTTCATGGTGCGCGCCCTGGTCGGCGGCTCCCTGGCGGCGGTCCTCTGCGCCGTGGTCGGCACGTGGGTGCTGGTCCGGGGCATGGCGTTCCTGGGTGAGGCGCTCTCGCACGGCATGCTGCCCGGCGTCGCGATCGCCACCCTGACCGGGATCCCGCCGGTGCTCGGCGCCGCGGTGAGCGC
Organism: Curtobacterium sp. ME12; assembly: GCF_903970855.1. Lineage (NCBI taxonomy): Bacteria > Bacillati > Actinomycetota > Actinomycetes > Micrococcales > Microbacteriaceae > Curtobacterium > Curtobacterium sp. ME12. The sequence continues at coordinate 257,934 of NZ_CAJCKD010000001.1, read as the reverse complement.
GGGCGTGATGGTGCTCGGCGTCGGTGCGCTGCGTCGTCGTGCCCGACTGTCGTACGACACCTCGATCGGCCTGCTGTTCGTCGGGATGCTCGCGCTCGGTGTGATCATCGTGTCGTCCTCGCGGTCGTTCGCCACCGACGTCACCGCGATCCTGTTCGGCGACGTCCTCGCCGTCACCCGGGCCGACGTCGGCGGCCTCGCGATCGCCGCAGCCGTGGCCCTGGCCGTCGCCGTGGCGTTCCACCGCCCCTTCACCGCGCTGGCGTTCGACACCCGCAAGGCCACGACGCTCGGACTGCACCCACGCCTGGCCGAGGTCGTGCTCATCGGACTCGTCACCCTGGCGGTCGTCGCCTCGTACCGGGCGGTCGGCACCCTGCTCGTCGTGGGCCTGCTGCTCGCGCCGGCGGCCGCCGCCCGCGCGTGGACCCGGCACGTGGGCTCGACGATGGTCCTCGGGGCCGGCATCGGCGCCGTCGCCGTCCTCGTCGGCCTGCTCGTCTCCTGGCACGCCGGCACCGCCGCCGGCGCGAGCATCGCCGCGGTCGCCGTCGGCGGCGTCGTGGTCTCGCGCGCCCTGGCCGTCGTCGTCCTGCGGCGCACCCCGATCCCCACACCGGTGCGCGCGGCCGCACCGGCAGCACCACGATCCGCCGCACCGTCTCGAGAGGGAGCATGAAGCACTCGACCACCAGCCGCGCCCCCGCGCGCCTCCTGTCCACCATCGGCCTCGCCACCGGCCTGGCCCTCACCGTCAGCGCCTGTTCCACGGGCACCCCGTCGGCCGACAGCTCGACCGGCACCGCCCGTCCCCACGGCTACGTGGCGGGCGCGAGCGAGTCCCAGGAACCCGAGGTGCGCCTCCTGGCCGTGTCGGCGACCGGCGCGACCGCCCTGCACGACCTGCTCACCGAGGAGACCACCGAACTCGACGACGTGGACGCCCCGGAGCACTCGGCGACCGATGGCCGGTTCCTCGTGACGAGCGACGGCGACCGCACGACGATCGTCGACGGCGGCTCGTGGACGGTCGACCACGGCGACCACACGCACTACTACGCCGCCGAGCCCCGGGTCGTCGGCACCATCGACGGGGGCGGCCGGGTCGCGGTGCACTCGTCCGAGACCATGACGACGATCACCTGGCCGGACCGGGCCGAGGCCGTCGTGCTCGACCGCGAGACACTGGGCCAGGGCGAGGTCGACGAGACCGCACGGATCGACGCGAGCGTCCTGCTGCCGATGGGCGAGCAGCTCGTGGCGGCCGACGGCGACACGGTCCGCGTGCTCGGCACGGACGGCGAGGCGATCGACGGTGCCGACACCGCGCAGACCTGCACCGACCCCGCAGGCGGGATCGTCACCCGCGCCGGTGCCGTCGTGGGCTGCGCCGACGGAGCGGTCGTGGTGGACGACACCGGCGAGCCCTCGTTCGTCGACCTGCCCGACGGCGCCGAGCGCCCGACGGCGTTCGCGGCACGCGCTGGCCGTCCCACGGTCGCCGGGCTGGCCGGCGACACCGGCTTCTGGCTGCTCGACGTGCGCGAGGGCTCGTGGCGGCTCGTGCCGACCGAGCGACCCCTGCGCGCCGTGGCCGCGGTGGACGACGAGGACGAGCACGTGGTCGGGGTCGACGACTCCGGGCGGGTGGTCGCCGTGACCGCCTCGACGGGGACGGTGGCCACGACCGAGCCGCTGCTCGAGGCCGGCCCCGACGACCCCGCACCGCTGCTGCAGCTCGACGCCCAGCGCGCCTACCTGGCCGACCCCGCGGACGGCACCGTGCACGAGATCGACTTCGCCGACGACGCCCGGGTCGCCCGCACGATCGAGCTCCCCGTCGCCCCCGTCGCCTTCGCCGAGGTCGGACTGTGACCCGCACCAGGGCCCTGACCGCGAGCCTCGTCGCCGCGATCGTCGCCCTCGTCGCCACCGGGTGCACCACCGCCGGCTCCGACCGGCCCCTCGTCGCGGTGACCACGAACATCCTCGGCGACGTCGTCAGCGAAGTCGTCGGGGACCAGGCCGACGTCATGGTCCTGATGCCCCCGGGCGCCGACCCCCACTCGTTCGAGGTCTCCGCGCAGGAAGCCGCCCGACTGCGGAGCGCCGACCTGGTGGTCGAGAACGGCCTCGGGCTCGAAGAAGGGGTCGCCCGTCACGTCGCAGCGGCGGCCGAGGACGGCGTGCCGGTCTCCACCGCCGGGGACGCGTTCGACCCGCTGGAGTGGACCACCGAGGACGACAGCGGCCCCGACCCGCACTTCTGGACCGACCCCGCCCGCATGGTCGACGTGGTCGAGGCCCTCGACCGGGACCTGCGCGACGCCGGCATCGAGCCGACCGGCACCGATGCCTACCTGGACGAGCTCCGCGACCTGGACGACACGATGACGACCGCGTTCCGGACCGTGCCCGAGGAACGCCGGGCGCTCGTGACGAACCACCACGTGTTCGGGTACCTGGCCGACCACTACGGGTTCCGGGTCGTCGGGGCGGTGATCCCGAGCGGGACCACCCTGGCCTCCCCGAGCGCCGCCGACCTGCGCGATCTGGCCGACGCGATCGACGAGGCGGGAGTGCGGACGATCTTCGCCGACGCCTCGCAGCCCGCGCGACTGGCCGAGGTGCTGGCGGAGGAGGTCGACCTGCACGTCGAGATCCGCCCGCTGGCGACGGAGTCACTCACCGAGGACGGCGACGCCGCCACCTACCTCGGCATGATGCGCTCGAACACCGAGGCAATCGTCGACGGCCTGTCGACTGGTAATTGAGAATGAGAATCAATACAGTGAGCGACATGACGAACACGAAGACGCTCCGGGCCGTGTGGCCCGCCGCCCTGCTCGGCGCGGCCGCCCTGGCCCTGACCGGGTGCGCCACGAACACCGACGCCGAGTCCGACAGCAGTGCGACCCCGAAGGCCGACGGGACCCGCATCACCCTGACCCACGACGGCGGCCTGCTCGTCCTCGACGAGGACCTGCAGGTGGTGGCCGACGACGCGATCGACGGCTTCACCCGGGTCAACCCGGCCGGTGACGGACGCCACGTGCTCGTCACCGTGCCCGAGGGCTTCCGGGTCCTCGACACCCAGGCCGAGCCCGCCCTGACCGACGCGGTCTTCCCCGCCGACACCGGCGGCCACGCGGTCGTCCACGGCGACCGCACCGCCCTGTTCGCCGACGGCACCGGCGACGTGACGACGTTCGACCACACCGAGCTCGACGGCGCCGACCTGCCCGAGGTCGAGACGACGAAGTCCGAGGCCGCCCACCACGGCGTCGCGATCGAGCTCGAGGACGGCACGCTCCTGACGACCATCGGTACCGAGGAGCACCGCTCCGGCGTGCGCGCCCTGGACGCCGACGGCGAGGAGACCGCCCGGTCCGAGGAGTGCCCCGACGTGCACGGCGAGGGTGCGGTCAAGGGCGAGGTCGCGGTGTTCGGGTGCACCGACGGCGCGCTGGTCTACGAGGACGGCGCGTTCGAGAAGATCGACGCCCCGACCGAGTACGGCCGCACCGGCAACCTGTTCACCACCGAGGACTCGTCCGTCGCGGTCGGCGACTACAACGACGACCCCGACAGCGAGGGGTACCTGCTCGACCAGATCGCCCTGATCGACGCCGCCTCGGGCGAGTACACCGTCGCGGACATGCCCGACGGCGTCGGCTTCACGTTCCGCGACCTGGCCCGCGGCCCCGGTGACGAGGCCGTCGTGCTCGGCTCCGACGGTGCCCTGCACACCTTCGACGAGACCACCGGCGAACAGCTGGAGTCGTACCCGGTGATCGCCGCGTGGGAGGGCCCCGCCGAGTGGCAGGACGCCCACCCGGCCCTGAAGGTCGAGGGTGACGTCGCCTACGTCACCGACCCCGCCGAGCAGAAGGTCCACGCCGTCGACCTGACCACCGGCGAGGTCATCGCCTCGAGCGACGAACTGCCGGGCGTGCCCAACGAGATCGCGGTCGCGTAGCGACGAGGAGAACGAGCGCGCTGCGAGCGCGCGACGGCGTCCGAACACGACCCGGAGACGGACAGGAGGCCCGTGGCGATCCCGCCACGGGCCTCCTGTCCGTCGTCAGCGCGTGGACCGCGCGACGTCAGCCGCCGTCCGTCAGCCCTCGACCGGGATCGACTGCGCCTTGAGCGCAGCGATGGTCTTGGACTGCCCGGACTCGAGCGCCTCGGCCAACGTGCCCGAGCCGGACGCGGCCTGCCCGAAGCCGTCGGAGACGTCCGAGTAGGTCTGCGTCATCGTCGGGCCCCAGGTGAAGGGCTGGATGTCCTTCGCCGCGGTGGCGAACTCCTCGTAGATCTTCTGGCCACCGTAGAAGTCGAGCCCCTCGGTCAGCGCCGGCAGGTCGGCACCGGTGGTCGAGGCCGGGTACAGGTTGGCCTCCTTGTTCAGTGCGGAGAGCGCCTCGGTCGAGGTGTTCAGCCAGACCAGGAACTTCGATGCCTCGGCCGGGTGCTCGCTGCCCGCGAAGACGACGTTCGACGAACCGCCCCAGGCGGCCGACTTGGTCTCACCGGACTTCCACTGCGGCATCGGCGCGACGGCCCACTTGCCCGAGGTCGACGGTGCACCGCTCGAGATGGTGTTCGCACCCCAGACCGCGGAGACCCAGGTCCAGTCCTTGCCGCTGTCGTAGGCGCTGTTCCACTGGTCGGTGAAGCTCGGCAGGGTGTTGACGAGCTTCTTGTCGATCAGGTCCTGCCAGTAGTCGGCGACCTTCTTCGACGCGTCGTCGTTCAGGTTGACCTTCCAGTCCTGGCCCGAGTTCTCGAACCACTGGCCACCGGCCTGCGAGACGAGCCCGGCGAACTGGTTGACGTCACCCTTGGCGAAGTTGGTGATGTTCCCGCCGAGCTTCTTGATCTTCACGGCGTCCTCGGCGTACTCCTCCCACGTCTTCGGAGCGTCGAGGCCGGCCTTCTCGAACAGGTCCTTGCGGTAGTACAGCGCCATCGGACCGGAGTCCTGCGGCACCGCGTAGACCGACTTCGACTCACCGAAGGTCACCTGGTTCCACAGGCCGTCGGCGAAGTCCTTCTTCGCGTCGCTGATGCCGGCGCACGCGCCGATGTCCTCGAGGCCACCCTGCACGCGGAACGCCGGCAGGGTGTCGTACTCGACCTGGCCGATGTCCGGCGCCTGCTTGGCCTTCAGCTGGTTGAAGAAGTTCTGGTAGGTGCCGCTGTTGCCGTTCGCGACGATCGAGACCTTGACCTGGATGTCCGGGTTGGCCTTGTTCCAGATCGCGACGACCTTGTCCATGTTCGGCACCCAGGTCGTGAAGTCGAGGGTGACCTTGCCGTCCGAGGGCTTGCAGCTGGCAGCCGCGGTGTCGGATCCGCCGCCGCTGCTGCTGCCGCCGGTGCTGCAGCCGGCGAGGGCCACGGTGGCGGCCACGGCGATCGCGGCGACGCTGAGGAACTTCGTTGTCTTCATGCTGTTTCCGTTCGGATGTGGTGTGGGGAGAGCTGGTGCGGGAAGGGGTGCGGGTCGAGGGGCTACTTCAGGCCGCCGGAGCCGAGGCCGGAGCGCCAGAAGCGCTGCAGGCTCAGGAAGGCGATGAGCAGCGGGATGATCGAGACGAACGATCCGATGAGCACGAGGGTGCGTAGGTCCGGGTACTGGTTCACGCTCGAGTTCCACGTGTAGAGGCCAAGGGTGACGGGGAACAGCGACGAGTCGCGGAGCATCACGAGCGGCAGGAAGAAGTTGTTCCACACGGCGACGAACTGGAACAGGAAGATCGTCACGAGCGCGGGCGACATGAGCCGGACCGCCACGGTGAAGAACGTCCGGACCTCGCCGGAGCCGTCGATCCGGGCGGCCTCGATGATCTCGTCGGGCACGCTCGACGCCGCGAACAACCGCGACAGGTAGACACCGAACGGACTGACGATGCTCGGCAGGAACACCGACCAGAAGGTGTCGGTCAGGTCGACCTGGCTGAAGATGAGGAACAGCGGCAGGGCCAGGGCGGTCGCCGGCACGAGCACGCCGCCGAGGAACACGTTGAACAGGACCTCGCGGCCGCGGAACCGGTACTTGGCCAGGGCGTACCCGCACATCGCGGAGAGCACGGTGCCGAGCAGGCCGGCGACCCCGGCGTAGGCGATGCTGTTCAGCAGCCAGCGCAGGTAGATGCCGTCCTGGCGCGTGAACAACTCGACGAGGTTGCCGAAGAAGTCCTGCACCGAGGTGGCACTGAACCACAACGAGAACGTCGAGTTGAAGTTCGCGGCGGTCTTGGTGGACGAGACCAGCAGCCAGAAGATCGGCAGCAGGAAGTAGAGGGTGAAGACCCCCATCACGATCATCGCGGCGCTGCGCGAGATGACGCTCTCCCGCGGACCGCGCGCTCCGCGCTGGTGCGGACGGGAGGCCCGGTTCGGCTCGAGCGGTCGGCCGACGTCGCGGACGAGGTCACCTTGGGTCGGGGCGTTGACGGTCATTCGGCGGCCTTCCGCTGGGTCAGTCGGAGGAACCCGATCGACAGGACGAACGTGGCGACGGCGAGGACGACCGAGAACGCCGCGGCGAGGTTGAAGTTCGGCACCGAGGACGTCGAGTAGACGAGCATGTTCGGCGTGAACGTCGACGAGATGGTCGAGGTGAACTGTCGGAACACCGTCGGCTCGGTCAGCAGCTGCAGGGTGCCGATGACGGAGAACACCGCGGTGAGGACGATGGCCGGCACCACGAGCGGGATCTTGATCGACAGGGCGATCCGGAGCTGGGACGCACCGTCGAGCTTCGCCGCCTCGTACACCTCGGCCGGGATCGCGAGGAGCGACGAGTAGATGATGAGCATGTTGTAGCCGACGTAGACCCAGGTCACGACGTTGGCGACGGCCCACAGCACGGTGCTGCCGCCGAGCAGGTCGACCCGCGAGGTCACCGCGGAGAACGGCGACAGGTCGGGGGCGTAGAGGTAGCCCCACATGATCGCGGCGATGACGCCGGGAACCGCGTACGGCGCGAAGAACGCCAGGCGGAAGAACCGCTTGCCGCGCAGCAGCGGGGAGTCCAGCAGCAGGGCGAACAGGAGCGCGAGCCCGAGCATCACCGGCACCTGCACGACACCGAACAGCAGCACGCGGAGCACCGAGCTCCAGAACTCGCCGTCCTGGAACACCAGGGCGTACTGGCTCAGACCGCCGAAGACCTGCGTCGGGGCACCGAACGTGCCCTGCCGCTCGATCTTCTGCAGCGACTCCCACACGGCGTAGAGGATGGGGACCAGGTAGAACGCCGTGAACAGGACGGCGAACGGCAGGACGAAGATCGCGATGGCGCGGCGGTAGCGGAACCCGCCGCCCCGGCGTCGTCGGGTCGCGCTGGGCGACTGTGCGGTGGTGGTCATGAGCGGTTCCTGTCGGTGCGGATGATCTGGGTCCCGCCGGGTGCGATCGCGGTGGTCCCGGTGACGGGGCGGTCGGCGACGAGCTCGTGGCCGGCCTCGTGGTGCTCGACGGTGTGGTCGGAGTGGTTCAGCAGGAAGACCCACTCGTGGGTGTCGTCCCGGCGTCGGATGACCTCGAGTCCGGGGCGGACGGCGGGGTCGGCGCGCACCCCGGCCTCGTCGAGGACGCGGTGGACGAACCCGCCCAGCGCACCGGTGTCGAGCACCGTGGACGTGTACCAGGCGGTCCCGGCGCCGTGCTCGTTGCGGGTGACGGCCGGGCGGCCGGCGAGCGAGCCCTCGGCGTAGTCGACGACGCTCGTCGCACCGCGCAGCTCGACCGGCTCCGACCAGACGCTGCCGGTCGTGCCGTCGGACAGCGCGATCGTGGCGTCGGCGGCGAGCGGGAGGAACTCGTCCACCCGTACGCCGAGCAGGTCACGGAAGGCGCCCGGGTAGCCGCCGGTGCGGACCCGGTCGCGCTCGTCGACGATGCCGCTGAAGCAGCTGACGATCGCGTGCCCGCCGCCGGCGACGTGGTCGGCGATGACGGCCGCGTGCTCGTCGCGGACCAGGTACAGCTCGGGGACGACGACGAGCGCGTACCCGTCGAGCGGTGCCCCGGGCGCGACGACGTCGACGGTCACGCCGAGGTCCCAGAGCGCGGCGTGGAAGGCGTGGACCTGCTCCAGGTAGCGGAGCGCGGTGCTGGGGTGGGCCTCCAGGTCGGCCGCCCACTGGTTCTCCCAGCTGAACACGAGCGCGACGTCGGCGACCACGCGGGAGCCGCGCAGTTCGCCGAGCCGCTCGACCAGGGCGCCGAGCGCGACCACGTCGTGCCAGGTCGTCGACTCGGTGCCGGCGTGCGGCAGCAGTGCGGAGTGGAACTTCTCGCTGCCCTGCACGGACGCGCGCCACTGGAAGAAGCAGACCCCGTCGGCACCGCGGGCGATGTGCGCCGCGGTGTTCCGGAGCATCTCGCCCGGGGCCTTCGCGACGTTGTGCGGCTGCCAGTTGACGGCACCCGTCGAGTGCTCCATGAGCAGCCAGGGCGCTCCGCCGGCCAGGCCACGGGTGGTGTCGGCGGCGAAGGCGAGCTCGACGTGCGGCCGGGGCAGGCGGTGGTCCAGGTAGTGGTCGTTCGCGATGACGTCCATGTCGCCGGCCCACGACCAGTAGTCGAGTGCCGTGATGTGCGCGGCGACCATGAAGTTCGTCGTGACGGGCTTGTCGCTCAGCTCGCGCAGGACGGCGGCCTCGGCGCGGTGGTGGCCGAGGAGCTCGTCGGACGAGAACCGGTCGAAGTCGATGGTCTGCGCCGGGTTCGTGAACGACAGCGTCGCGCGGGGCGGCAGCACCTGCTCCCACGCGGAGTAGCGCTGGCTCCAGAACGAGGTGCCCCAGGCGGCGTTGAGTGCGTCGACCGTGCCGTACCGGGCCTGCAGCCAGCCGCGGAACGCCTGGGCGGAGACGTCGCAGTAGCAGTGCGCGTTGTGGCAGCCGAGCTCGTTCGACACGTGCCAGAGCCGCACGGCGGGGTGGTCGCCGTAGCGCTCGGCGGTGGCGCGGACCAGGGCGAGGGCGTGCTCGCGGTAGACCGGGGAGCTCGGGCAGAACGCCTGGCGGCCACCGGGCCAGCGGGTGGTGCCGTCGGCGACGACGGGCAGGACCTCGGGGTACCGGCTGGTGAGCCACGGCGGCGTCGAGGCGGTACCCGTGCCGAGGTCGACCCCGATGCCCGCGCCGTGCAGCAGCTCGATGACGGTGTCGAGCGCGTCGAAGTCGTACTCGCCCTGCCGCGGCTCGACGTGCGACCAGCCGAAGACGTTGATCGCGACGAGGTTCACGCCGGCCTCGCGCATGAGCCGGACGTCCTCGACCCACACCTCGGGGTCCCACTGCTCGGGGTTGTAGTCGCACCCGAACGCGAGGCCCGTCGAGCCGAGGCCGAGCGCGCCGGTGGCGGTCGTCGGCAGGGTGGTGGTCGTCACGGGGATCCTCGCTGATCGGGGCGGCCCCGGCCGCCTCGGTCGCGTGCGACCCCTTCGACGGCGAAGGCCACCCAGTGTTCTGGGAGCGCTCCCAGTCAGCACCGGCCGATCGGGGCCGACTGTTTCTGGGAGCGCTCCCAGATCAAACACCAGCGGCTGCACCCTGTCAACTGCGAGGCGTTCCGAGGGCTCCTCAGTGGCGGATATGGTTGCCCCATGTCCGAGGTCCGATCCGCTCGTCAGCGCGCCACGATCCAGGACGTCGCCGACGAAGCGGGGATGTCGCGTGGCACCGTCTCACGGGTGCTCAACGACGAGCCGTACGTGTCCCCGAAGGCGCGCGAGGCCGTGCAGGACGCCGTCCGACGTGTCGGCTACGTGCGCAGCGCCGCCGCCCGCAGCCTGGTCACCCGGCGGTCCGGGGCGATCGCGCTCATCGTCCACGAACCCTCGGTCGTGGTGCTCGACGACCCCAACATCGGCAACATCCTGATCGGCACGAACGCCGTGCTGTCCGATGCCGACCAGCAGCTCGTCACGATCATGGTCGACTCCGCCCGCGACAGCGAGCGCGTGGTCGAGTACCTGCGCGGCGGGTTCGTCGACGGCGCCATCGTGCTGTCCGCCCGTGACGGCGACCCGATCACCGGCGCGATCGAGGAGATCGGCATGCCCGCGTGCTTCGTCGGGCACCCGTCCGACGCCGCGAACATCTCGTACATCGGCATCGACAACCGCGCCGCCGCCGAGCAGATCACCCGACGGCTGGTCGACACCGGTCGACGCCGGATCGGGATGCTCGCGTCCGGGCTCGACCGCGACTCCGGCCAGGACCGTCTGGCGGGGTTCACCGCGGCACTCGGCGAGCGCTTCGACCCCGACCTCGTCGCCCGGAACCCCCTGTTCAGCTACACCGCCGGCGCCGAGGGCATGCGCGAGCTGCTCGAGCGAGCCCCGGACATCGACGGAGTGTTCGCTGCGTCCGACGCGGTCGCCGCCGGTGCCATGGACGTCCTGCAGCGCAGCGGCCGGAGCGTGCCGGGTGACGTCGGCGTGGTCGGGTTCGACGACAGTGCCTGGGCGCTCCGGTGTGACCCGCAGCTGTCGACGGTGCGGCAGCCGGCGCGCCTGCTCGGCGAGCAGGCGGCGCACCAGGTCCTCGAGCAGATCGGCGGCACCGACGACGGTCCACGCGGTCTGCTGTTGCCGACGGAGGTCGTCTGGCGCGGGTCCGCGTAGCCGGCCGCAGACCGACGGGAGGCCCGTGGCGGCGCCGCCACGGGCCTCCCGTCCGTCCGCGGGTGCGTCCCGCACCCGTCCGGGTCAGCCCTGCGGCGGCGAGTAGAGCTGCAGGTCGTTGCCCTCGCTGTCCTTGAAGGGGATGATCTTGCCCCACGGATGCTCGCTGATCTCGCCCTGGATGTCCGCGCCGCGCTCCTTGAGCGAGGCGACCTCGTCCTCGATGCTGCCGTCCGGCTGGAACGACACGACGGCACCGCCGTCGCTGCCCTGACCGGCGGACTCGCGCCCGTTCAGGCCGATCATCAGGCCACCGGCGTCGATCTCGCTCCAGTCGTCGGACTGGTCCTTGACGGTGAGACCGAGCGTGTCGCGGTAGAACGCGACGGCGCGCTCCATGTCGCTGACCGGGACCCAGACTGCTGCGACTCCACTTGCCATGGTGTTTCCTCTCGTCGTGGTGTGCCGTGGACGGTAGGCAGCGCGCGTGCACGGGGCCACAGGCTCGGTGTCCCCCGGTGCCGGGTCAGCCGGCCGCCGGACGCCACATGCCGATCGGGGCCGCCGCGCGGAACCCCGCGATCGGCGCACCGTCGGTGAACCCGTGCCGTCGGTACAGGCGACGGTTCACTGGGGTGGACGACTCCAGGTACGCGCCGGCGGACGTCCGGTCCGCACGCTCGAGTGCGTGGCCGAGCAGCAGTCCACCGATGCCCCGACCACGTGCTGACGCCGACACCCCGATCTCGGCCAGGTACCAGTGCGGGGTGGCCGGTCGGGCGCGCTCCATGCGGCGCAGGTGGGCCACCGCGCGGAGCGCCCCGCCGAGCCCCAGGGTCCGGAGGAACGCCGGCACCTGCCGCACGAAGGCCCGGACGCCACCGGGCTGCCGACCGGGTGCCTGCCAGAAGGCGGCGCCGACCACGCGGTCACCGATCGTGGCGACGTCCACCCGACGCGCGGGCATCGGCACCGACCGGATGAGCGCGGCGAACAGCCCGGTCAGCGCGGCGGGGCGGTCCTCACCGGGTCGCGGCGGCCGGAACTCGGCGAGCACCGGGTCGTCGGCGAAGGCCTCGGCGAGGACGGCCGCGGCTGCCTCGAGCTCGGCGGGTCCTGCTGCTCGGACGACGGTCTCCATGCTGACTCCTCAGGTGATCACTGATTTGGCCACTTGGCCGATTTCATCCTCGCGTCCGGTCCTGCACGCGCCCCGTACGCTTCCTGTGATGACCGACCAGCAGCAGACGCGCGGGTACCGCAGCCGACAGGACCGGCGTGCGGAGCTGCTCGACGCGGCCGCCCTGGTCGTGCGGGACGACGGCCTGCGCGGCCTCACCACCCGGGCCGTCGCCGCCCGAGCCGGCGTCGCCCACGGTGTCGTGCACTACGCCTTCGGGGCCCGGCGCAACCTGGTCGTCGCGCTGCTCGAACGGCAGGCACGTGCGATCCTGCCGCCGGTGCTCGCGGCCGCCGACGAGCACGACGACCTCGCCGCAGCGCTCGAGGCGGGGATCTCGGCGTACCTCGACCTGGTGCGGCGCGAACCCGAGCGGTTCCGCGTGCTCGAGGCCCTCAGCGCGACGGGCCTCGCCCCGGACGGCGACGGGGACCTGCTCGACGCCGAACGTCGGCTCTGGCGCGACGGCGTGGTCGCCGGGATCGAGCGCTGGACCGCGCGGCACGGAGCGACGCCGTCCGAGCCGGTGCCCGTCGTCGCCGACGCCGTGATCACCCTGGTGGACGGGCTCGCCCGCGCCGCGTGGAGCGATCCGGACAGCACCGTGACCGCCGGATCGCGGGCGTTGCTGGTGCGCGGATTGACCACCGCGGTGACCGCCGCCGTGACCGCCGAGCACTGACCTGCAAACCGTCCGGGGAAGCGCTCCGAATGTCATGTGTGCCGCACACCGCGGCGCGTACAGAAAAGAGGGCTGATCATGACCAGCAGCGCAGCAACCGCACGCACCACCTCCGGTTCGACGTGGACCCAGCGGGGCGCGTTCGTCTTCGGTGTCGTCTTCCTGATCGTCGGCATCGCCGGGTTCATCCCCGGACTCACCATGGACATGGGCTCGATGTCGATGGCCGGCCACGGCTCCATGGCCCTGCTCCTGGGCCTGTTCCAGGTGTCCGTCCTGCACAACATCGTGCACCTGCTCTTCGGCATCGTCGGGCTGCTCGCCGCCCGCCGTGCAGCCTCCGCGCGCCTGTACCTCGTCGCCGGCGGCATCGTCTACGCGGTGCTCTTCGTCTACGGGCTCTTCACCGCGGGCATGGCCGGTGGCGCGAACTTCGTGCCGCTGAACAGCGCGGACAACGTGCTGCACGCCTTCCTGGCCGTCGCGATGATCGTGCTCGGCTTCGTCCTGCCGCGGATCGGGACGCGCACCGCGCGCTGAACCACAGCACACACCGGACGGAAGGCCCGTGGCGACACCACGGGCCTCCCGTCCGTCGTCAGGGGCGTCCGTCGTCCGCGTCGACGACGCCCGGGGTCGGGGTCGTGCCCGTGAAGGCGTCGCGCATCGTGCCGACACCGCGCTGCGGGTGGGCGCGGTCGAGGTACTTCGCCCGCGACTCCTTGCGCGGTTCCGGATCGGTGCGCATCGCCTGGTTCCGGTCCTGCTGCAGCGCGCTGTCCACCTCACCCTCGCGGTTGAACGACCACATGAGCATCGGGTCGCCGATCGGCAGGTCGTGTGCGGGCTGCGAACCCATCGGGGTGCTGTGCCAGGTGTGCCAGGTCTTGCCGTACGAGTTCACCAGGTGCCCCATCAGCTCGGTCTCGACCGCGATCGGCAGGCCCGGAGCGACGAGTTCACCGGAGAACACCTCGTGGTTGTGCGGGTGCCACGACGCCTGCTCGTCCTCGGGCAGGGAGTCGAACAGCCGCTCGGACACGATGTACTCGATGCCGATCAGGTTCGCGTCGGCGGTGTTGCCGTCGAAGAGCACGCACTGCAGCATCTCGGCGTTCACCACCTTGCAGAAGTGGTGCGCCTCCATCTGCACGTCGGGCTCGCCCTTCACGCAGTGGAACCCCACCACGTAGACGTCGAAGCCCCGCAGCGGCGCCGAGGTCTGCAGCACGGCGGCGCCGCGGTCGAGCAGGGCGAGCTCGAAGCCGCCGGGCCCTCCGGGCGGGGTGACACCGGTCTTCCGGTCGTGCACGGTGGGGTTCAGGGGCATGCGGGCGTCCTTCCGTCCGTTCGAGGTGGGCGCCATGCAACCCGGAACGCCCTTCCTGGCGCCGGAGGTCAGGTCACGACTTCGCACCAACGTTTGATGTTCTACATATTTCGTCGGTTCTCCGCCAGGCTCGACGTTCATGAAGACTTCCGTCAAGAGCGCCCTCGTAGCTGCCACCACCATCTCCCTGTTGCTCGCCAGCGGTACCGCAGCCGAAGCGACGCAACCGCGCGAACCTCGAGCCGCGTGGGGGTACTACAACAAGGTGGTCAGCAAGTCGAAGAAGTCCCACCACACCGGTTCGCAGATCCTCGCATCCTGCGGGTCCCGCACGTCCTCGATGAACTGCGGCCTCACGAAGGGCCGCGCAGCAACACGAACGATCGGTCTGGAGTTCGGTGCGACGAGGAAGTGGGCCGCGGGCAAGCTCAACTTCAGTGCTTCCCGCACACAGAGCGTCTCGGTGACCTGCAGCAGGCAGCGTGTCCCCAAGGGACGGATGCTCGTCGCCTACCCGGTCGGGAACCGCTACAAGTACAAGATCGAGCAGCACATGACCGGCGCTGGGAAGGACTACGTCACAGGTCGTTCCGGCTGGTTGTACGCCTTCAACCCGGGCAGTGCACGCGTGACGTGCGACATCATCCGGTACCGCTGAACATGTCCGCCCTGCGCCTGAGCATCAGCGCGGTCAGCATTGCCGTCGGCGCCTTGCTGCTGGCGGGATGTTCCACAGCAGGTCACCCGGCCCGTGTGGATGTCACGGTCGGGATGACGGTCACCGAAGCCGGTGCCCTCGTCCCGGACGGTGACGCGTTCGTCTGGTACGACCTGTCTCCACAGGTGCTCCATCGCCCAGCGACACTGTCTCAGGCCGACGGAGCGGACGGCGTCATCGTCGCCGTCTGCGATGGGAGTGGCCACGGGGACGTCGCGGTCGGGGTTGTTCCGGAGACCGACTTCGACGGCGCAGTGAGCACCGCTGCCCGCAAGGAGGAGTACCGACACTTCCTCCCCGAGTGCGCGCAAGCCCGAGAACACCCGCGTTCCGCACCGTGACCGTGGCTGAACCAGACCGGCGTACTGTCCGCTGCATGCCCGCACTCATCGACACGTTCACCCTGTCCAACGGTCTGCACATCCCGAAGATCGGCTTCGGCACCTGGCAGATCCCGTCCGGCTCCGACGCGTACGACGCCACGAAGACCGCTCTCGACCTCGGCTACCGCCACATCGACACCGCCCTGGCGTACGGCAACGAGGCGAGCGTCGGCGAGGCCGTCCGCGACAGCGGCATCCCCCGCGACGAACTCTTCATCACCACGAAGCTGCCGGCCGAGATCAAGACGGCCTCGGGCGCCCGCGACGCCTTCGAGGAGTCGAGCCGCAACCTCGACCTCGGACACGTCGACCTGTACCTGATCCACGCGCCGTGGCCCTGGAGCGACATGGGCTCCGACCACCGCGACGGCAACGTCGAGGTGTGGAAGGTCTTCGAGGAGCTCTACGACGCCGGCCGCACCAAGAGCATCGGTGTCTCGAACTTCGCCGTCGCCGACCTCGAGGACCTGCTCGGCCGCACCGACGTCGTCCCGCACGCCAACCAGATCCGCTGGTTCATCGGCAACACCCAGGACGAGACGACCGCCTTCGACCGCGAGCACGACATCCTGACCGAGGGCTACTCCCCGCTCGCCACCGGCGGACTGCTCGAGAACGAGCAGATCGCCGAGATCGCGGCGAAGTACGACAAGACCGTCGCCCAGGTCGCGATCCGCTACCTGCTCGAGAAGGACGTCCTGCCGCTGCCGAAGTCCACGACCCCGTCGCGCATCGCGGAGAACTCCGACGTCGACTTCGTCCTCGCCGCTGAGGACGTGGCCGCGCTCGACGCGCTCGAGGACACCGCGAGCTGACGCGGCCCCACCCCGGACGGGAGGCGCGGTGCCAGCTGGCACCGCGCCTCCGGTCCGTCAGACGGCGGGCTCCACCCCGATCTTCCGCAGCCCGAGCGCAGCCTTCTTCCGCACCCACGGGCGGTCGTCGGTCAGCTTCTCCTCCAAGGCCTCGCGCGCTCGGGGGTTCGGCCGCTTGCTCAGTGCGAACACCGCATGCCCGCTGATGTTGTGGTCGTCCATGAGTTGCAGGAGGACATCGACCGCTTCGGGCCGCTTCGACTTCCCCAGCGCGAGGGCCACCATCTGACGGGTACGCCCGTACTGAGAATCCAGCGCGAGCGCCGCCACGTCATCGAAGTACGCGTCCACGTACGCGGTCTCGATCGAGTTCCCAACCGCCCAGCGCGTACCCGCTTCGTCAGGGAAGTTCCGGAACGCCTCGATCAGTGCGGGCATCGCGGTTCCCTTCGCGGATGGATTGCTCAACGCCCGAGCGAGGTCCTGTTGCATCGCCGGCGTCCGCGCCTTCCGCAGCCACTCGATCAGTAGGGGGACCGCGTCCTTGTAACGAATCCCGGCCTGGGCGAAGACGGACAGGTTCGAGAAGTCGTACCCCAGCGCGCGGAGGTCGGCCAGGATCGCCGCCTGCTCGGCAGCTTCTGCTGGTGTGAACGGCATCAGCTCCTCGGGAGCGCGGGGCGGCGAGTTTGGTTGATGACCATCATCGGATCGACAGATTGATCGCGACGACGCCGAGTACGAAGATCAGGACGATGACCACGAGGCCGATCGTGGGTATCAGCACCCGTCGCCGCACCGTGGGAGCACCGGACCCCCCGATGACCCAGGTCGTGATCGCGACGACGAGTGCGAGGACCGGCACGAGGAACTGTACGGTCTCCCCGACGGCGTACGAACACTGCAACGTCGTGTCGGAGGCGCAGGGCGTGTACTGCTCAAGTTGCGCGACGACCATCCCCGGCAGCGAGCCGATCGCCACGAACACCTCGAGGAAGACGAGGAAACAGAACGCGAGTCCGAGCAGCCACCAACCACGGGGACGGCGCTGGACTTCGTCGATGGATGACCGCTTCATGTGAGCCTGACCGTACCGCGCCGACGGGTCGAGAACGGCCGTGCCGCCTCAGGCACGCGCGAACTCGATGTGGAAGCCGAAGTCCATCGCGTCGATCCGGCTCACTGGAAGCGCTTCTCCATGAAAGTCGACACGAGAGAGCAGCCTTCCGCAACGAGCGGGGTCAGAGCCAGCCGGTCTCGTAGGACAGGAAGCCGGGACGCTGCAGAGCTTCCAGTTCTTCTCGAACAGCAGCGAGCCTCTGGGCGCCCTCGACCGCGAACGCGACCAGACGCCCGCGCGTTTCCACGAGCGCGTCATTCCGCTGCAACAGCTCGAGGAGTGCTGCGGCTGCGTCATCGCTCTCAACGAAAGCTCGGAGAACCCAGAATGCGCTTCGTTCGAGAACTGCAGCCGGCGTGGGACCGACTCCGTCACGCTCCTCGAGACGCACTCCATCACCGAGCGACCAGCCGTACGTGAAGAACGGGATGCAGCAGAGCTGGTGGATGCCGTCACCGAGGTCCCGGAAGAGGAGCTGCTCGAATCGCAGAGGACTCGTCGGATCTCCAGCGATCATCGCGTCTGCGACGAAGTCGACTCGGCCCGCCCAGACCGGATTCGGGTGCAACACCCACCGAGCTGGATCAGGTGCAGTCATCCGACCTGCTCCGGCGAGGCGTCACGAACACACGGGCGCTGCCCCTCGTCGTGCACGGATGACCGCTTCATGTGGCCTGACCGTACCGCAGGGGTGACACGGAGCACGGACTCGTAGGGTCGAGTCGTACCGACCGCACACCCGGGTGGGTCCGCACCCCACAGCGGACCTGACGACGGGAACAGATCGTCCCTGTTGCCGGTTGCACCACACGGTGTCGCAGCCAGTGACACGAGAGCCCAGGAGGCCACCATGACCACCACCGAGACCGCCATCCTCGCCGGCGGATGCTTCTGGGGAGCGCAGCAGCTCCTCCGTCGTCGTCCCGGCATCGTCAGCACCCGCGTCGGCTACTCCGGCGGCGACGTGCCGAACGCGACGTACCGCAACCACGGCGACCACGCCGAGTCGGTCGAGATCGTCTTCGACCCGTCCCAGATCTCGTACCGGGACCTGCTGGAGTTCTTCTTCCAGATCCACGACCCGTCGACGAAGGACCGCCAGGGCAACGACATCGGTCGAAGCTACCGTTCGGCCATCTTCTACACGACCGACGAGCAGAAGCAGGTCGCGCTCGACACCATCGCGGACGTCGACGCGTCGGGCATCTGGCCCGGCAAGGTCGTCACCGAGGTCACCGCGGCCGGCCCGTTCTGGGAGGCCGAGGACGAGCACCAGGACTACCTCGAGAAGAACCCGCACGGCTACACCTGCCACTTCGTGCGTCCGGGCTGGAAGCTCCCGCACCGCGACGAGGCGACCGCGGCCGTCTGACCTGACGACCGCTGCGGATCAGCGTGATCCGCCGAGCAGTTCCAACCAGTCCCCGGGAAGGCGATCCGCCGGCCCGGGGACTGCCTGCGTCACGGGGTGGCTGGTGGGTGCGGCGAGCTCGAGCCCCTCGAAGCGGGTGTCGTCGCGGTAGTCCCACGCCCAGGTCTCGCCGGGCTCGTAGCTCTGGATGACCGCGTGCCCGGTCTCCTCCCAGTGCCGCGTCGCGTGCGTGTTGAGGGAGTCGTCGCAGCAGCCGACGTGGCCGCACGCCGCGCAGCGGCGCAGGTGCACCCACCACGAGCCGGTCGCGTCGCACTCGACGCACCCGTCTCCGCTCGGTGCGATCTCGGGGTGGATCATCTCGGCCTGGTCCGTCATGGCCCCATCATGCCTGCGCAGGGCCACATGCGGTCGGGAGGCACGGGGCGGGCCCGCACCGCGCCTCCAGGCCGTCGTCGGGTCGCGTCCAGGGCGAGGCGTGGGGCGGTCGTGCGGGTGGCCGGGCCAGGATGGCCCTGGGGCCGACAGCCGATCGGCTCGCAGAGGGAGGACACCGTGGACACAGCGCCGTACTCGCAGCCGTTGCGGGAGTACATCGAACAGCTGCGGACCGAGGGGTACAGCGTCGCGGACGGTCAGACGGCCGACCCGGAGCTGATCGACCCGCACGGCAACCCGGTGCTCACCTGGCAGGACGACTACCCGTACTCGGAGCGCCTGCCGCGGGACGAGTACGAGTACCAGAAGTACCTGCTGCAGATCGAGCTGCTGAAGTGCCAGTACTGGCTCGAGGACACCGGGCAGAAGGTCGTCGTGCTCTTCGAGGGGCGTGACGCCGCGGGCAAGGGCGGCACGATCAAGCGGTTCACGGAGCACCTCAACCCCCGGACCTCGCGGGTCGTCGCGCTGAGCAAGCCGACCGAGCGCGAGCGCGGTGAGTGGTACTTCCAGCGGTACGTCCAGCACCTGCCCGCCGCGGGTGAGATGGTCCTGTTCGACCGCTCCTGGTACAACCGCGCCGGCGTCGAACGGGTGATGGGCTTCTGCAGCGACGACGAGTACGAGTCGTTCATGACCCAGGTGCCGCAGTTCGAGCGGATGCTCGTCGACTCCGGCATCCACCTGACGAAGTTCTGGTTCTCGGTGACCCGTCGCGAGCAGCGGACCCGGTTCGCCATGCGCCAGCTCGACCCCGTGCGGCGGTGGAAGCTGTCCGACATCGACCTGCTGTCACTCGACCGGTGGGAGGACTACACCGAGGCGAAGACGGCGATGTTCACCCGGACGAGCAAGCGCTACGCGCCGTGGACGATCGTGCGGTCGAACGACAAGAAGCGCGCGCGGCTCAACGCGATGCGGTACTTCCTGACGCAGTTCGACTACCCGGACAAGGCCGCCGACGTCATCGGCAAGCCGGACCCGCTCATCGTCCGGCGCGGAAAGCGGGACGTGGACGTCGAGTGACCCCCCACGGGTGATCCCCCACCGGTGATCCCCCGCCGCTGATCCGCCCGCCGACTCGGAACGTTTACACGCCGAGGCCTGCCGTCACGCACTCGAAACAGTCGGGCAACGGCGACGACACAGGGCCGCACGACACTTGTCGCACTACCTGTCAACCGACAGGTACTCCGCGAAAGGTCTGCAGTCATGCGTTCTCCGCAAGCACCGCTCCACGCACCGCGCGCCACGTCCGACGTCGACACCCAGGGGCTCGCCCGCCTCGGCTACGAGCAGGAACTCCACCGCGGGGTCGGCTCGTTCTCCTCCTTCGCGGCGGGCTTCTCCTTCGTCTCGATCCTCACCACGGTCTTCCAGCTGTTCGGACTCGGCTTCGGGCTCGGCGGTGCTGCGTTCTTCTGGGCGTGGCCGCTGGTCTTCGGCGGCCAGCTGCTCGTCGCGCTGAACTTCGCGCAGCTCGCGGCCCGCTGGCCCATCTCCGGCGCGATCTTCCAGTGGTCGAGCCGTCTGGCCGGAGCCCGGTTCGGGTGGTTCACCGGCTGGACGATGATCATCGGCCAGATCCTCACCGTCGCGGTGGCGGCCATCGCCGTGCAGGCCGTGCTCCCCGCGATCTGGGACGGGTTCCAGGTCGTCGGCGGTCCGGGTGCGGACCCGTCCGTCGCGTCGCCGACCGGTGCCGCGAACGCGGTGGTCCTCGGTCTGGTGATGCTCGCCGTGACGACGATCGTGAACATCACGAGCGTCCGGCTGATGGCCCGCGTGACGAGCTTCGGCGTGCTCATCGAGATCGTCGGCGTCGTCGTGCTCATCGGCGCCCTGTTCCTGCTGCCGCACCGCAGCGCCTCCGTGGTGTTCACGACCGCCGGCTCGACGAGCACCGAGCCGTACGTGTGGGCGTTCCTGGCATCCTCGCTGATGGCCGCGTACGTGATGGTCGGATTCGACTCGGCCGGTGAGCTCGCCGAGGAGACCCACAACCCGCGCCGGACCACCCCGAAGACGATCGTCCGGGCCCTCACGGTCTCCGGCCTCGGTGGAGGGCTGCTCATCATCGGCGCCCTCGTCGCCGCCCCGAGCCTGACCGACGGCAAGCTCGCCACGCAGGGGCTCGCCTGGGTGATCACCTCGACCCTCGGCGACGTCTTCGGCCGGCTCCTGCTCTGCACCGTCGCCGTCGCGGTCTTCGCCTGCACCCTCGCCGTGCAGACCGCCGGAGCCCGGATGGTCTACTCGATGGCCCGCGAGAAGGCGCTGCCCTTCCACCGCACCCTCGCCCGGGTCTCGCCCCGCACCGGCACCCCGATCGCCGCGTCGATCGTCGTCGGGGTCGGCGCCGGGCTGGCCCTCGCCGTCAACATCGGGCAGTCCGCGATCTTCACCGCCCTGTCGAGCCTGTGCATCGCGATGCTCTACCTGGCCTACCTCGGGGTCACCGGGCCGCTGCTGGTCCAGCGGATCAAGCTCCGGCGCACGGGGCTGCCGACCGGGGTGGACGAGGACGGCAAGCCGCTGTTCACCCTCGGTCGCTGGGGCATCCCGCTCAACGCCCTGGCCGTGGCGTTCCAGATCGGCATGGCGATCAACCTCATCTGGCCCCGGCCGGAGATCTACGACCTGACCGGCACCTCGTGGTGGCTGCAGTACAGCGCCCTGCTCTTCATCGGCGGCGTGCTGCTCGTCGGCTGGGCGTGGTCGAGCTGGCGGCACCGCACGCACGGGCCGATCACCCTGGCCGAGGTGCCGACCACGGCCGCCACCCCCGTGCCCGCAGAAGCCTGATCCGGAAGGAACCCCATGCGCGACCTCCACCAGACCGACAGCGTGCTCGCCTCTCGATCCGACGCACGCGCCCAGGCCGGCTCGCAGTCCGACCACATGCCGTACCTGCCGGCGTCGTCGTCACCGTTCACCCCCGAGGGCGTCGACCCCGCACAGCTCGTCTGGGCCGAGACGGTGGCACCGGGCGGGTACACGCACAAGGTGCTGGCCCGCGGGTCACGGCTGCGGTTCGACGATCCGACGGGTCAGGCCTGCGCCAACGTCCTGGTGTTCAACGCGCTCGAACCGTGGGAGCGGCTCAACGTCGCCGACACCCAGAAGATCCCGTGGCAGGCGTACCTGGGCCAGGGTTCGCCGCTGCTGAGCGGGGACGGCAGGGCACTCGCGACCGTCCTCGAGGACACCTCAGGGCACCACGACGCGTTCTGCGGCACCTCGACCGACGCCTGGAACGAGCGGAAGTACGGCGACGCAGCACCCGAGGGGCGCACCCCGAGCGGTCGGTCGCTGTTCGCGAAGGCCGCCGCGAAGCACGGGCTCACCAAGCGGGACCTGCCGCCGAGCATCTCGTTCTTCCAGGGCGTGCGGATCGACGCCGACGGGGCGATGACCTTCACCGGTTCGGCCGGCGCGGGCACCCACGTCACGCTCGTCGCCGAGCTGCCGCTGCTCGTGCTGGTCGCCAACGTCGCGCACCCGATCGACCCGCGCCCGGACTACCTGGTCGGACCGCTGCGGGTGCACGCCTGGCGCGGGGCCCCGACGACCGCGGCCGACGAGCGGTTCACCGCGACGCCGGAGCTCACGCGCGCCTACCTGAACTCGATCGACCACGCGGAAGCCCGAGGCCTGTGATGACCGACACGACGACCCACTCCCCCACCTCCACCGTCCCGGTCGGAGCCGTCCACGACCCGGACGTCGCCCTCGACTGGAGCGAGTCCCTGGTGCCGGGCACCGTGGTCCGCGACGACCGGGTGGCCCCGCTCGCACCGTGGTCCGCCGTGGTCCGCGCCGGCGAGGTGCTCACCATCGTCGACGTCGGCGGCAACCAGAGCGCCGACTGCCTGCTCTACGACGCCCACGACCCCGACGAGCGGTACAGCGTGCCGGACACCCTCGCCGCACAGGGCAACGCGTACGTCCGGACCGGCACCGTCCTGATGTCGAACGAGGGCCACCCGCTGATGACCGTCGTCGCGAACGAGATCGACCGGCAGGACACCATCGGCGGCGCGTGCTCGAAGGAGTCGAACACCCTGCGGTACGGGCACCACACCCAGTACCAGCACGGCTGCCGCGAGAACTTCCTCGCCGAGGCCGGCCGCCACGGACTCGGTGCCCGCGACATCGTCTCGAACCTCAACTGGTTCATGAACGTCCCGGTCGAGGCCGACGGCGCGCTCGGCATCGTCGACGGCATGAGCGCCCCCGGCAAGCGGGTCGCGATCCGGGCCGAGCGGGACGTGCTCGTCGTCGTCTCGAACTGCCCGCAGATGAACAACCCCTGCAACGACTTCTCCTGCACACCGCTGCGCATGATCGTGGTCCAGCCGTGACCGCCGCGCCCGACCCCACCGGGACCGCCACCGTGAACCAGACCCCTGCCCTCCGCACCGACACCGTCCTCGTCGCGAACCGCGGTGAGATCGCCCGTCGCATCATCCGCTCCGCGAAGGCGCTCGGCATGCGCACCGTCGCCGTGTACTCGGACGCCGACCGCGCGGCACCCCACGTCCGCGAGGCCGACGTCGCCGTCCGGCTCGGTCCCGCACCCGCGCGCGACTCGTACCTGCGCATCGACGCGGTGGTGCAGGCCGCGAAGGACACCGGCGCCGGACTCGTGCACCCCGGCTACGGGTTCCTGTCCGAGAACACCGACTTCGCCCGGGCCTGCGAGGACGCCGGCATCCGGTTCGTCGGGCCCACCGCCGACCAGATCGTCCGGTTCGGCGCGAAGCACACCGCCCGCGAGCTGGCCGCCGCCGCCGGGGTCCCGATGCTCGCCGGCACCGGGCTGCTCGCCAGCGTCGACGACGCCGTGGCCGAGGCCGAGCGCATCGGGCTGCCCGTCATGCTCAAGGCCACCGGGGGTGGCGGCGGGATCGGCATGCAGGCGTGTTCCACCCTCGACGAGGTCCGCGAGGCGTACACGAGCGTCACCCGCACGGCCACCGCGGCCTTCGGGTCGACCGGCATCTTCCTAGAACGGCTCGTGCGGCCGGCCCGGCACGTCGAGGTCCAGCTCTTCGGTGACGGCGAGGGCCGCGTCGCGGTGATCGGCGACCGCGACTGCTCCCTGCAGCGCCGCAACCAGAAGGTCATCGAGGAAGCCCCGGCACCGGCGCTCCCCGAGCACGTCCGCGCCGAGCTGCACGCGTCGGCCCGCCGCCTCGCCGAGAGCGTCGGGTACCGCAGCGCCGGCACCGTCGAGTTCGTCTACGACCCGGTGCGCGAAGAGGCGTCGTTCCTCGAGGTGAACACCCGCCTGCAGGTCGAGCACCCGGTCACCGAGGAAGTGTTCGGCGTCGACCTCGTCGAGCTCATGCTCCGCCTGGCCCGCGACGGCGCGGTCGGCATCGACCCCGACGTGTTCGACCGCACCTGGACCCCGAACGGCCACGCCGTCGAGGCCCGCGTCTACGCCGAGGACCCGGCGAAGGGCTCGCTGCCCTCCAGCGGCCTCGTCACCCAGGCCGTGTTCCCGAGCGCGACCACGGCATCCGGCGAGCGCACCGGCATCCGCGTCGACGGCTGGGTCGAGACCGGCTCCGAGGTGTCCGCCTTCTACGACCCGATGCTCGCCAAGGTGATCGCCACCGGGGAGACCCGCGACGACGCCCTCGACCTGCTGCGCGACGGGCTCGCGGCCACCCGCATCGACGGCATCGTCACGAACGCCGGGCTGCTCCGTGCGCTGACCGACGACCTCGAGCTCCGCACCGCCACGCACTCCACCTCGACGCTCGACGCGACCGAGGACCCGGACCCGCGCATCGACGTCGTCGCGCCGGGCACCATGACGATGATCCAGGACCTGCCCGGCCGGGTCGGGTACTGGCAGGTGGGCGTCCCGCCGAGCGGCCCGTTCGACGCGGCGTCCTTCGCGGAGGCGAACCGAGCCGTGGGCAACCCGGACGGCGCCCCCGCACTCGAGGTCACCGCCATGGGCCCGACGCTCCGGTTCTCGGCCGCCGCGGTGGTCGCGATCACGGGTGCGCCGGTGCCGGTCACCCTCGGCGGCGAACCCGTGCCGCTGTGGGAGCCGGTCGAGGTCGGCGCCGGCCAGACCCTGGCGATCGGCACGGCCCCCGGTCCGGGCCTCCGCACCTACCTGGCGGTCCGGGGTGGCTTCGACGTGCCGACCTACCTCGGCTCGACCGCGACCTTCACACTCGGTGGCTTCGGCGGCCACGCCGGCCGGGCCCTGCTCGCCGGCGACGTCCTGCGCCCCGGCTCCCCGGACTCGGACGCCCCGCA
Organism: Curtobacterium sp. ME12; assembly: GCF_903970855.1. Classification (NCBI taxonomy): domain Bacteria; kingdom Bacillati; phylum Actinomycetota; class Actinomycetes; order Micrococcales; family Microbacteriaceae; genus Curtobacterium; species Curtobacterium sp. ME12. The sequence continues at coordinate 232,960 of NZ_CAJCKD010000001.1, read as the reverse complement.
CCCGGCGTTCCCGTCCGGCACCCGCCTGGGCCTGGTGGGCGGTCCGACCCCGGCCGACCGCCGCACCGCGCTGACCGACGCGTGGGAGATCGCCGTCACCGAGGGGCCGCACGCGGCGCCGGACTTCTTCACCCGCGCCGACCTCGACGTCTTCTACGCCACCGACTACGCCGTGCACCACAACTCGGCGCGCACCGGCATCCGGCTCATCGGGCCGCGGCCGGAGTGGGCGCGGACCGACGGCGGCGAGGCCGGTCTGCACCCGTCGAACATCCACGACACCCCGTACGCGGTCGGTGCGATCGACTTCACCGGGGACACCCCGATCATCCTCGGACCGGACGGGCCGTCGCTCGGCGGGTTCGTCTGCCCCGCCGTGGTCGCCAGCGGCGACCTGTGGAAGCTGGGCCAGCTCCGACCGGGTGACACGGTCCGGTTCGTCCCCGTCCGCGAAGCCGACGCCGCCGCGCTCGACGCACACCGGGCCTCCAGGACGGTGCCACGCACCGGGAGTGACGGCAGCACCGGAGGCGACGGCGACGACGGCGTGATCGCCCGCCTGGACGCGACCGACGTGCGGCCGAGCGTCGCGTACCGACGCGACGGCGACGACAACGTGCTCGTCGAGTACGGCGACATGACCCTCGACATCGCGCTGCGGATGCGCGTGCACGCGCTCATGACGAAGCTGCAGGAGCACACGCCGAAGGGGATCCTCGACATCACGCCGGGCATCCGCTCCCTGCAGGTCCACACCGACGCGTCCGTGCTCAAGGCGCGCGACGTGGCAGGGCTGCTCCGCGAGCTCGAGGACGAGATCCCGCCGACCGACCAGCTCGTCGTGCCGTCGCGCACCGTCAAGCTGCCGCTGTCGTGGGACGACCCGGCCACCCGGCTGGCGATCGAGCGGTACATGAACGGCGTGCGGAACGACGCCCCGTGGACGCCGTGGAACATCGAGTTCATCCGTCGCATCAACGGGCTCGAGAGCGTCGACGACGTCTTCCGCACCGTGTTCGACGCGAGCTACCTGGTGCTCGGCCTCGGCGACGTGTACCTCGGCGCCCCGGTCGCGACCCCACTCGACCCCCGGCACCGGCTGGTCACGACGAAGTACAACCCGGCCCGCACCTGGACCGCCGAGAACTCCGTCGGCATCGGCGGCGCGTACCTGTGCATCTACGGCATGGAGGGTCCGGGCGGCTACCAGTTCGTCGGCCGCACCGTGCAGATCTGGAACCGGTTCCGCCGCGGCGGGCTGTTCCAGGAGAACCCGTGGGCGCTGCGGTTCTTCGACCGGATCGAGTGGTACCCGGTCGGTGCCGACGAGCTGCTCGAGCTGCGCGCCGAGACGGACGCGGGGCGGGGCTCGTTCGAGACCGTCGAGGGCGAGTTCTCGATCGCGTCGTACAACCGGTTCCTCGCCGACAACGCCGGGTCCATCGCGGACTTCCGGGCGCAGCAGGCGCAGGCGTTCGGCGAGGAGAAGGAGCGGTGGCGGGCATCGGGCGAGTTCGACGTCCGTGACGAGCCGGCCGCCGTGGTGGCCGACGCCGTGACCGTGCCGGAGGGGTCGACCGCCGTGTACGCCCCCTTCACCTCGACCGTGTGGCAGGTGGACGTCCGACCGGGCGACCGGGTGGACGAAGGACAGAAGCTGCTGGCCGTGGAGGCGATGAAGATGGAGTCGATGGTGCACGCACCGGTGCCGGGCCACGTGCTCGAGGTGTACATCAAGCCGGGCGACCAGGTCGCGCCGGGCCAGGTCCTCGCCGCGATCGGAGCGGCGGCGTGAGCGGGAGCGTGAGCGGCGTGGCGAGCACCGTGGCGAGCGCCGCCGCCGCCACCGCGGCCGCCACGACGTCCGCCGCGACCCGCGTCCGCGACGCCTTCGCCCGCATCGACGCCGTCGACCGCCCGGAGGTCTGGATCACCCTGCGCGACCGTGCCGACGTGCTGGCCGAGGCCGAAGCCGTCGACCCGACGCTGCCCCTGGCCGGCCTGCTGTTCGCCGTGAAGGACAACATCGACGTCGCCGGCCTGCCCACCACCGCAGCCGCCCGCTCCTACGCCCACGACCCCGCCACCGACGCCACCGCCGTCGCCCGGCTCCGCGCCGCCGGCGCCGTCGTCGTCGGCAAGACGAACCTCGACCAGTTCGCCACCGGCCTGGTCGGCACCCGCTCGCCGTTCGGGGCGGTCCGGAACGCCTGGGACCCGACGCGGATCTCCGGCGGCTCGTCGAGCGGTTCCGCCACGGCGGTCGCCCTGGGCATCGTCGACTTCGCACTCGGCACCGACACCGCCGGGTCCGGCCGGGTGCCCGCCGCGCTCGGCAACCTGGTCGGGGTGAAGCCGACGAAGGGGCTCGTGCCGAACACCGGGGTCGTCCCCGCCTGTCGCTCGCAGGACTGCGTCACGGTGTTCGCCCGGTCGCTCGACCTGGCGCGCACGGCGGCGGAGCTGATGGCCGGTCCGGACGGCGTCGACCCGCTCGCGCGGCCCGACCTCGCCCTCGCCGACCTGCCCGCCGTCCCGCGCATCGCGGTGCCGCTGCCGTCGCAGCTCGAGGGGCTCGCGCCCGGCTGGGCCGAGGCGTTCGCCGCTGCCGTCGACCGGTTCCGTGCGCTCGGACACCAGGTGGTCGAGGTCGACATCGCACCCCTGCTCGACGCCGCGTCGCTGCTCTACGACGGCGCGTTCGTCGCGGAGCGGTACGCAGCAGTGGGCGCCCACATCGAGGCCCACCGCGACGAGGTCGGTGCCGACCTCGACCCGTCGGTCGCCGCGATCGTGCTCGGTGGTGCACGACCGACCGCCGCGGAGCTCTTCGCCGACCAGGAACGGCTCGACGCGTTCGGGGCAGCGGGTCGCGCAGCACTCGAGGGCACCACGGCACTGCTCACGCCGACGACGACGTGGCACCCGACGCTCGAGCAGGTCGCGGCCGACCCGATCGGCGCGAACAGCCGGATGGGTCGGTACACGAACTTCGCCAACCTGCTCGACATGGCGTCGCTCGCCGTGCCCGCCGGCTTCGTCGACGGCCTGCCGTTCGGCGTGATGCTCACCGGCCCGGCGTTCAGTGACCGGCGCCTGGCGGCGTTGGCCGCCGCGTTCGCCGCCCCGACCGTCGACCTGCTGGTCGTCGGGGCGCACCTGCGCGATCAGCCGCTGAACGGGCAGCTGGTCGCGTCCGGCGGATCGTTCGTCCGGGAGGCCCGCACCGCGCCCGACTACCGGCTGTACGCCCTCGACACGGTGCCGCCCAAGCCCGGGTTGGTCCGCGTGGGTCCGGTCGCGTCCGGCGCTGCTGCGCCGGGTTCGGGGTCGGACTCGGGTTCGGGCTCGGGTTCGGGCTCGGGTTCGGGCTCGGGCATCGTCGGGGAGGTCTGGCGCCTGCCCGCCGCCGGCTTCGGCACCTTCGTCGCGGCTCTGCCGGCACCGATGGCGATCGGCACCGTGTCGCTCGACGACGGCACCGAGGTCACCGGGTTCCTGGTCGAGCCGTTCGCGGTCCAGGGGGCCGAGGACATCACCCACCACGGCGGTTGGCGCGCGTACCGGGAGCAGTCGTGACGGACACCGGCTGTCAGGATGGGGGCATGTCCCCCGACGACCGGCCCGTGCGCCCCGGCCGACCGCGGGTCGTGCCGAACGCCGACTCCGCGCTGAGCCCGCGTGACCAGATCCTCGACGCCGCCGCCGCGCTGTTCGTCGAGAACGGCATCAGCGCGACCTCGACCCGGGCGATCGCCGAACGGGTCGGCATCCGGCAGGCCTCGCTGTACTACCACTTCGCCGGCAAGGACGACATGCTCGTCGAGCTGCTCACGACCTCGGTGCGCCCGAGCCTCGAGCTGGTGCGCGGGCTCGAGCAGCTCGTGCCGGAGTCGGCCTCGGCAGCCGGTGCCCTCGCCGCGCTGGTCGTCGCCGACGTGGACACCCTCGCCCGCACGCCGCACAACATCGGCACGCTGTACCTGCTGCCCGAGGTGCAGGGCGAGCGCTACGACGGGTTCCGGGCGGAGCGGGTCGAACTGCAGGAGGCCTACGGGCGCCTCGGCTCGCGCGCTGCCACCCCGGACGTCGCCGCCGGTGTCGCGCCGTCGCGTCTCGGTGCTGTGCTCATCCAGATCACCGAGACCGTCATCCAGCTCCGCCGTTCCGGCCCCGTGCAGGACGCCGACCGGGACGCCCTCGTCGCGACCTGCCTGCGCGCGTGCGGCCTCGACACCGCCGCCGTGGCCGAGGCCCGGCGCGACGCCGAGTCCCTGCTGGCCGCCGTCGCGGTCTGACCCTCCCTCTCCCCTCTGCAAGGAGTCACCATGACCACGATCACCCCCGCCGCACACCGTCCGCTCGCCGACGCGCTGCTCCCCCGCACCGCCGTCGTCAGCACCGCCCTGGTCCTCGGCGGCGCGCTGCTGACCGCCGGTGCCGCGCAGGTGTCCGTGCCGATCTGGCCCGTCCCGATCACCGGGCAGACCCTGGCCGTGCTGCTCGTCGGCAGTGCCCTCGGTGCCCGTCGCGGTGCCCTGTCGATGCTCGTCTACGCGCTGCTCGGTGTCGTCGGGCTGCCGGTCTTCGCGGACGGTTCGGCCGGGGTCGGCGTGCTCGTCGGCCCCTCCGGCGGGTACATCGTCGGCTTCGTCGCTGCCGCGGCCCTGGTCGGCTGGGTCGCCGAACGCTTCGGCGACCGCCCGCTGCGGAACGCGCTGCTGTCCTTCGCCCTCGGCACCGTCGTCACCTTCGTCACCGGGATGGCCTGGCTCGCGGTGGCACTCGGCCTCGACCTGCAGCAGACCCTGCAGTACGGGCTGTACCCGTTCGTCCTCGGTGGTGTGGTGAAGACCCTGATCGGCGCCGGCGTGATCTCGCTCGGGTGGACCGCAGCCCTGCGCTCGGCCACCCGCCGGTGAGCGCTCCGTCAGGACTCCGGCGCCGGCCGTAGGGGTTCCGTCAGGAGGCCTTCCGCGCTGTTCGAGCCCGCGAGAGCGTGTGGTCGTGACACTGACTGCGATCATGCCGACGCTCCGCGCGTCGCTCCCCGATCCGATGGACCCGTTCCTCTGGCCGGCACACACCGTCGCGACCACCGACGACCTGCTGGTCTCGGCGATCTCGATGGTCCGGCTCGCCGACCTCACCGGCACCCCGACCGTGCACACCGCCGAGCAGTCCCCGCCCCGGTACCGCCCGCGCGGCTGGGCACCTCGCGACGTGAGCGTCGCCGTCGCGGCGGTCACCCGTGTGCGGCGACCGCGCACCGGGGTGGTGCTCCTGGAACTCGACGCGGTCCTGCCGACCTGCGCCGTGCTCGACCAGGTGCGCCTGATCGGACGCCGGAGCACCGCTCCCCGCTCCCCGATGTACGTCGTCACCCGCTGTGACGGTCGGGCCGACGGTCCGTTCCACCGCCTCCCGGCTCCGTTGCCCGCCGACGTCCGCGAAGGCGACCTGGTCTGCTTCCCGTGCCTGGCGACCGTCCGGCACCGCGACGTCGTCGAGCCGGTCCGGGCGGAACTCGCGCCGGTGCGCGCGGAACCCGCCCCGGTCGATCGATGACCACGGCGCTGCCGGTCCGCACCCGGCTGCTCGACGGCACCCACCTGTGGGGCCGGTACACGGTCCGGCCCGTCGGGCGGACCCTGTGGAGCTCGCGGACCCTCGTCGTGTTCCCGCCCGGCGCGAACGCCGGCGAGCGCCTGCTGCTGCGTGCCTGGCACGTCTGGCCGGCCGTCGGGGCGGTCGTCGCCCTCGCCGCACTGGTGCTCGCCGTCTCGGTCCCCGCCGTCGGCACGACCACCGCGCTGCTCGTCTACGGCGGCGGCTTCGCGGTCCTCGCCCGCGCCACCCGCGCGCTGCGACCACGGGTGCGGTCCGTCACCGTGACGACGTTCCTGGGCGACGGCCGCCGCGAGGTCCACGGCGACGAACGCCTGCTCACCGGCTCCCTGGATGCACTGTCGATCCTGGAGCAGGCGCTCCGAGCCGACCGCATCCGGCCCGTCGACTTCGAGCTGATCTGGGGCGACGTGTGGAACGCCCTGGAGTCCCCGGAACCGGACCACCGCGCACAGCGGTCATCCTGAAGCCGGTTCCCGCGCCGCGCGTTTGTATGGGTCCGGGAAGGAGTCCGCGATGAAGCACATCCACTACGACGCCACCACGATCCTGGTCGGTGACGACGTCGCCGACGCCGTGATCGAGTACGCCGCGGCCCTCGCCGGGGGTGACCGGGCCGACACCGTGGAGGTGCCGGCCGTCGCCGACGACGGGACGATGACCACCACGAAGATCCTGATCGGACCCGCGAGCGAGATCGTCATCGAGGACGCGGACGAGGACGAGCTGGAGCTCGACGACGGGGACTTCGTCGCGCGGCTGCGGGCGGCTGCCAAGACCTTCGGGCACAGCGAGCCGATCCACGCGAACTCGCGGGACGACCTGGCGGACGCGGCGGAGGCTGCCGAGGAGCACTGACGCCTGGGCGTCGCGCTGCAGGGTGGAAACGGAGAGTGTCTCCTGTACTGTGGTGACCCCGGAGAGCTTCTCCGGTTCCTGAGCCGCAGCCTGGAGGCCCGCCGTGCCCGAGCAGACCGCTCCCGCCGGGCGCGCGCCGCGTTCACTGCACTCCCCGCGTCCCGCGCGCGCCGACGCGCTGCGGAACCGGGACCACATTCTGCGGGTCGCCGAGCGCGCGTTCGCCGAGCACGGCGTGACCGGCTCGCTCGACGCGATCGCCAAGCAGGCCGGCGTCGGCGCCGGCACTCTCTACCGGCACTTCCCCACACGTGAGGCCCTGCTCGCCGAGCTCCTCGCCGCCCGCGACGAGCACCTGGTGGCGCGTCGCGAAGCGCTGCGCGGCGGCTCCGCGGACACCGGCGATGCCCTGCACGGCTGGCTCGACGCGGTCACCGAGTGGGCCGGCACGTTCGACGGGCTGCCCGAACCACTCCGCGCCGCCGCCTCGTCCGACTCGTCGCCGCTCGCCCTGACGTGCCAGGGGTTCATCACCACCACGGACGAGTTCCTCCGCGCCGCCCAGCGTTCCGGCCGTGCGCGCGCCGACGTCCGCGCGCGGGACCTGTTCCTCGCCGCGTTGGCGACCAGCTGGGTCCGGGGTGCCGCGCTGGCCGACGACTCGTCGTACGCCGCGCTCTCCGCCCTGTCGCGGCGCGGCTGGGAAGCCCCGATCCTCCCTTGACATCCACCTCTCTGGAAGGGCACCACATGAACCGCATCGGCATCATCGGCAGCGGCGCCATCGGCACCGCGATCGCACGCCTGGCCGTCGCCGCCGACCTCGACGTCCTCATCGCGAACTCGCGCGGCCCCGAGTCGTTGCAGGACCTCGTCGCCGAGCTCGGCCCGCGGGCACAGGCCGGCACCGTGCGCCAGGCCGTCGAGTTCGGCGACGTGCCCGTCCTCGCGATCCCGCTCACCGCCTACCCGGCACTCGCCCCCGACCTCGACGCCTTCGCCGGGCGGACCGTGCTGTCGACGGGCAACTACTACCCCGGCCGCGACGGCCGGATCGAGCAGCTCGACAGCCTCGCGACGACCACGGCGGAGTACGAGCAGACGCTCCTGCCCGGCACGCGGATCGTCAAGGCGTTCAACAACATCGTCGCGCACCACATCCCGAACCTCGCCGGCTCCACGCCCCGCACGGCGCTGCCGATCGCGGGCGACGACGAGCAGGCCAAGGCTGTGGTCGCCGAGCTCGTGCAGCTGCTCGGGTTCGACACCGTGGACGCCGGGACCCTGGCCGAGTCGTGGCGCTTCGAGCCGGAGTCCGGGGCGTACACGGGGATCTACGCGGCGAGTGCCGAGGGGTTCGCGGCGGACTACCTGGCGGATCCGGGAGCGCCGTTGCCCGCGGAGCGGCTGCGGGAGCTGCTGACCGTGTCGTACCGGGCGGATGTGGCGAACCGGCAGTTCTGAGTCGTCACCGCTGCGCCCGACCGCGTGCAGCGGCCTCGCGCACAGGGGGTGTACGCGAGGCCGTCCGCCTGCCTGATCCCATCAGGCGGTCTTGACACGCCCCCGGAGGAAGAGCGCGACGGCGGCGGCGGCGGCGATGCAGATCCCGCCGTTCACCCAGATCGCGGTCGTGACGCCGGTCAGCACGGCCTCGGCCTGCGGCGCGGTGCTCGCGAGGGCCACCGCCGTGAAGACGGCACTCATGATCGGGGTGCCCATCGTGATGCCGACCTGCTGACTCATGGTCGTAAGCCCCGTGGCCATGCCCTGCTCGCCTTCCGGGAGCCCGGACGTCGCGGTGACCATGAACCCGACGATGACGACGAGGTTCGCGACTCCTCCGACGAACGTGGCCGCGAGGACCAGCCAGATCGACGATGCGTCGTCGGAGATCAGCACGAGCGTGAGCGTCGCGATCCCCTGGACGACGAAGCCCCCGACGATGGCCGCCTTGTTCCCGAAGCGGCCGATGACCCGCGGACCGACGAGACCACCGAGGACCGTCCCGATGCCGAGCACGGCGAAGGACAGCCCCGCTGCCAGTGGCGTGTACCCGAGCACCTTCTGCAGGTACAGCGTCAGCAGGAAGACCAACGAGGTCTCGGTGACGAACGCGAGCATCCCGGCGATGTTGCCCCAGGACACGCTGGAGCGCCGGAGGACACCGAGCGGCACCAAGGGGAACGACGCACGCCGTTCGATGAACGCGAAGGCGATGAGCAGCACCACTGCGGCGGCGAACGACACGATCACGACCGGGTCGATCCAGGACGTCTCAGCAGCGGTGGTCAGCCCGAACACCAGGGCGAGCAGGCCGAGCGTGACCGTGATGGCGCCCGGGACGTCGAGGCGCGTCCGCTGGGCGGCTCGACTGTCCTGCAGCACCATCGGTGCCACGACGAGCACCGCGACCGCGACCGGGACGTTGATCAGGAACGCCCATCGCCAGGACAGCAGGTCGGTGAGCAGCCCGCCGAGGATCGCGCCGGTGGTGAACCCGGCGGCCATCAGCGAGCCGTTCAACCCGAGCGCCTTGTCCCGGGCGGCGCCTTCGGGGAAGGCGCTGAGCAGGAGCGCGAGGGCAGCGGGAACGACGATCGCGGTGGCGAAGCCCTGTGCGACTCGGGCGACGAGCAGGAGTTCCGGAGTCGTCGCGAGTCCGCCCGCCAACGAGCCCGCGCCGAGCAGCACCATCCCGATCAGGAACATGCGGCGACGACCTGCGATGTCGGCCACTCGACCCATCAGGAGGGTGAAGCCGGCGGCGCACAGTGCGAACGCCGTCGCGATCCACTGCAGGTTCTCGATCGCGAACCCCACGTCGGCCCCGATGGTCGGCAGTGCGACGTTGAGGATCGAGAAATCGACGGCGAGTGTGAAGCTCGCGGTGAGGAGCACGGTCAGTGCGACCCGCTGCTTCGTCGTCATCGCCCTGCCGTCGCCCGTCGTCGACGTGGTCGACGTGACGTCCGTTGCGTGTTCAGTGGTCACGGTGGCCTCTCTTCGTGCCCGGTGGATCAGGTTCGCCAGGGTTCTGACGTGTTCCAACCATCGCCACCACCCGGTCCACCAGCCACACCCCGCCGTGCCTGTCACTGACAGTGACAGGACAGATCGGTCTATCCGGCAGCAGAATGAGCAGATGAACGGTCCGAACGAACTGGGGAACTTCCTTCGCGTCCGTCGCGCCGCCCTGCAGCCCGAAGACGTCGGGCTGCAGGGCTACGGTGTGCGCCGGGTTCCGGGACTCCGCCGCGAGGAGCTCGCCATGCTCGCCGGTGTCAGCCCGACCTACTACTCGAGGCTCGAGCAGGGTCTGAGCACGAACGCGTCCGAGGCGGTGATCGCTTCGATCGCCCGTGCACTCAACCTGAATGCCGACGAGCGTGCACACCTCTTCAACCTTGCGCGTCCCGAGCACTCGACGCCGAAACGGCGATCTGCCGCGAAGCCGGACCACGCCCGGGCGGGCACCGTCCGGCTGATCACCTCGCTGGCATCGACGCCGGCGGTCATCATCGGCAAACGCAGTGAAGTACTCGGCTGGAACGCCCTCGGGCACCGCCTGGTCGCCGGGCACCTCGACTTCGAGAGCCCCGAGCGGATGGGCGAGCGGCCGAACATGACGCGCATGCTCTTCCTCGATGCCCACACCCGCGAGCTGTACACGCGGTGGCAGGAAGAAGCTGTCCGGGCGGTGTCGTCCCTCCGGGTCCTCGGCGGGAAGAGCCCCGAAGACACGCAGCTGACCGCGCTCGTCGGCGAATTGACCGTGAAGAGCCCGGAGTTCGGCACGCTGTGGGCGAAGCACCCCGTGGAGAACTGCGTGTCCGGCCTGAAGTCGTTCCGCCATCCGGAGGTCGGCGACTTCGACCTCAACTTCGAAGTGCTCACACCGCCGGACGACTCCGGCCACCGCGTCCTGATGTACACGCCGGACGCCGGATCAGCTGCAGCCGGTGCGCTCGAGCTGCTCGGACGCGGAGTGGAGGAACGGGTTACGAACGCTGCTCCGGCTGTGCGCTGAGCGCGCAGCGAGAAGGCCCGACCCCGCTGGGGTCGGGCCTTCTCGCTGTTCACACCGTCGGCGTCGCCACTGCCGGCTCGGGCGCCGGGAGCAACTTCCGACGAGGCCGTGCGAACCGATCCATCATGGGTTTCTCGACGAGCGCGTAGAGCGCCCAGCCGCCGAGGATCGTCAGACCGAAGAACGCCGCGATGAGCAACAGCGCCACCGGCGTCGAGAAGGTCGCGTTCTGCATCATCTGGCGGACCCAGAAGATGACGACGCCCTGACACAGGTAGAACCCGAACGACGTGTCACCGAGCCACTGCATCGGCCGAGACCGCAGGAAGGTCGACCTACCGGCCGCGTCACCGCTGGCCGCCGTCGCGATGAGCATCGCGATGGGGACGATCGTCGCCACGTTGAACGTCCACACGAAGGGCACCACGTTGGCGAGCGCGTAGCCAGCGGCGCACGCGAGCAGTGCCTGCCACATGCGCACCGCGGGCCAGCGGTGCTCCATGACGATACGGGCGAGGAGCGATCCGAGGATGAACTCGAACAGGCGTGCCGGCGGGAAGATGTAGCCGAACCAGAACTGGAACGAGGACACGGGGGTGAGCGCGGATCTCGGGCTGTCCGGCACGACGGTCAGGTTGATGATCTGCACCAGGATCATCCCGACGACCATCATCGCCGCCCAGAACCACAACCGGTTCCCCGGGATCTTCCGCAGCCCGATGATGATGAGCGGGAAGAGCATGTAGAACAACAACTCGCTGCAGAGTGTCCAGGACGGTGGGTTCACGGCGACGTTCACGGCGCCGTCGGGCGAGTACGAGTTGAGCAGGAAGAAGTTCAGGACGACTGCGTGTGCGGGCGTGATCGAAGCGGCGAACAACACCATGGCGAGCACCCACATCACCAGGTGGTTCGGGAAGATCTTCACGAGTCGGCGCCGCCAGAAGGACGTCATCCGTTCACCGGGCTTCGCGGCCCACGCGAGCAGGAACCCGCTGAGGACGAAGAAGAACGAGACGCCGATGTAGCCCGTGGTGACGAAGATCCTCTCGGCGGTGTCCGCGACCCGCTCGTCCGCGAAGAGGTTGATCGGATCGTTCGGCGGTATCGGAGACGCGGACAGCGTGATGTGGAACCCGAAGACCAGCAGCGCAGCGAAGAAGCGCAGACCGGTGAGCGACGGCAGCTTCGGTGGCCGCTTCGTGGTGGGGGCGTCGATGGTCATCGGTTCCCGTCCTTCCTCGGCGGGAGCTCGACACCGAGCTTGTGCGTGAAGTGATTGGCGGGGTCCCATCGTCGCTTCGCGCGCTGCAGCCGCGGGTAGTTGCCCTTGTAGTACAAGGTCGACCACGGCACACCCGACCGGTTGCGCTTCGGATCCGCCATGTCGACGTCGGGGTAGTTGATGTAGCAACCGTCCATCTGATCGCCGGGAACCGGCGCACCACCGGTCTCCGGGAAGAGCCCCTCGAAGGTCTCCCGTTCCCAGCCGAGGTAGAAGGCGTCGTCTTTCTCGTCCTGCCAGAAGGTCTGCAGGCAGATCTTGAAGATCGTGTCGCGTTGCGCGTTCGCGGTGGCGTCCTCGGCGACGGCGTTCACTTGGCCCCCGAAGGAGAACACGACCATCATCGTGTCCGGGTTGGTGAAGTCGGTCCGCGTCATCTGTTTCCACATGACGCCGAGCTGTCGGTCCGTGAACCCCTTCTTGAAGTAGGCGCTCTTGTGCGCGCCACGACTGGTCGGGTTCGTGATGGTGGGATTGTTCGTGCCGACCGTCCGAGTTGCCTGCATCCATGAGATCTGCTTGGTCTCGTAGAAGTCCGGGAGTGCAGGGAGCTCACCGCTGGGAGCGGTCATCGGCTCCGAGCTGACATCGACGCCGGCGGTGATGGCAGCGATGAACCGATGCAGCACACCAGCGGCGTCCGGCGCATCCGCGTCGATCTGGGTGAACATCCCCAGGCTGCCGTGTGCCCGGTGGTTCAGGTTGAACAGGCTCGACAGGTTCGATTCCGGCGTGCCGGGGTCCTTGTACCGTTCGTGCCAGGTGTTCCAGTTGGTCATGAGCCGTCGGAAGGCGGTCTCGTCCACCTGGTCCCAGGGGAACGACAGCGCACTCACGAGCACGCGGGACGGTGCCTTCACGAGCAGGTCCGACGGGTTCGTCCCCGTCGCGCCGGGGGATCGGAACCAGTACTTCGTGACGATGCCGAAGTTCCCCCCACCACCGCCGGTGTGCGCCCACCAGAGGTCGCCGAGCGCCCCCTTGGACTCACGAGTGGCCACGTGCGTCGAGACCGTGCCGTGCTCGTCGACGGTCACGACCTCGACCGCGTGGAGGTGATCGACCACCAGGCCGTGTGCACGGGTGAGCAGGCCGTACCCACCACCGGCGATGTGGCCGCCAGCGCCGACGCTGTAACAGATGCCTCCCGGGATCGTGACACCCCACCCCTTGAAGAGCTTCTCGTACACGTTCAGCAGCCGTGCACCGGGCTCGACGGCGAACGCGCGCATCGCGGGGTCGTAGTACACGTCCGTCATCGTGGAGAGGTCAAGGATGACCTCGACCTCCGGGTTGCACACGAAGTCGGCGAAGCAGTGGCCGCCGCTGCGGACGGAGAGCTTCTTGCCGGCGCGGACTGCCGATCGGACCGCACTCTCCGCGTCCTTCGCCGAACCGATGAGCCGGATGTAGTCGGGCCGAGCGACGAATCGGACGTTGTTGCCCGTCATCATGTCCAGGTACCGGGAATCACTCGCCGTGATCGTGGCCCCTGCCACCGTGCGCGCATCGTGGTTCGTCTCGGACGCCATCGCTGCGAGCGGATTGCCGTTCTCGAGCGCCATCATCGCCCCGGCCGCGGCTGTGCCGGCAGAGCCGAACAGGAACCCCCGTCGGCCGACCCTGTTCTTCGGGGGAGGTACTTCGGTGCTGGTCTTCGCCTGCATGGTTCAGCCTTCCTGGGGCGTGCGGTTGCGGTGGAGGGTGATCTCGGCCTTCGGCGCGACGAAGTAGTGCGGCACCGAGTACGAGATGGTGGCGAAGTCGTCGATCCCGCGGCCTTCGAAGTCACCCGCGACGATGCGGGCGATGGATTCGCTGGACACCTTCCACTTCACGAACAGCCCCTTCTCCAAGTCGACTGCCTTGTAGTAGTAGGCGCCCTGCCAGGGATCGGGCCCGCGGAGGCCGATCAGGAACTCGTCGTCGCCGTCACCGTCGAAGTCACGACACATCACCGTGTGGCCGGGGCCCTCACCGTTCTCGTTCGGGTCGCCGTAGATGTCGAGGAGGTGCCGCTGCCACGTCGACGCCGTGGCATCGGCGGTGGTCCGCGTGTACACCGCGACGGTGTTGCCGTGGAACGGTTCGATCGCGGCGACGTACGCCAGGGGGTCGTCCCCGATCCGGCCCCCGTCGACGTCGCCGGAGCCCTTGAACGTCGTCTGCTCGAACTGGCTCGACTCACCGTCGCCGATGTGTTCCCAGGCGAACCGTCCGGTCACATCGTCGTAGTAGAGCCAAGTGACGCCTTCGTCGGACGCCATCAGGATGGTGTCCAGAGCGGAACCGGGGATGAGACCGGGTTTGCTGGCGACGCCGTGGATCATCCGGAAATCGGTGCGGCTGATCACTTCGGCGTCCCATTCCGCAGTGGGGTCGTCGGGTTGGGTGAACAACATCACCGGGAGGACCGCGTGCACGTCCTCGACCGCGACGATCGGGAACCCGATGATCTGGACGCGGTCGGTCCGGGAGAAGTGCCCGACACGGAGGCGATGCATGCCGGTCGCCCGGCCGACGTAGTGTCGCTTCCAGTTCTCGGTGGCCGTGGCCGGGTCACCGGGGTTCTCCAGCCAGTCGATCTTGCCGCCGCCGCCGTCGGCGTGGTGGATGGTTCCGCCCGGACCGTACAGCTGGTAGCAGACGACCAGGTCGGGCAGCCCGTTGCCGGTGATGTCGCCCGTGTCGGCACCGACCGGTTCCTTGATCCGGTCGACGATGAGGTGCTTCTCCCACGTCGGGGACTTGTACCAGTAGATCTCCCCGACGGTCAGGCCGTAGCCGATGAGGTCGAGGTTGCCGTCGCCGTCGACGTCGGCTGCTTCGAGCCAGTAGCCGTCCCGGAGGAAGTCGGTGACGGTCTCCGAGTCGAACGACGGCGGGGTGAGCGCCAGGGCCGGCGACGCGGGGCGGAGTGCTTCGAGTGTCATGAGTGTGCCTTCCGGTTCAGGAGGGGATGGTGACGGGGCGTGGAGCCGCTGTGGGAGACGATGCGGAGCGGCGCCGATGCGCGCTCGCTGCCGCGATCATGAGGATGAGCGCCGTGGTGGCGAGCGCAGCGCCGACGATGATCGGCGACCGGTAGCCCAGACCAGCGGTGATCGTGAGACCGCCCAACCAGGCGCCGATGGCGTTCCCCGCGTTGAAGGCGGAGATGTTGACGCCCGATGCCAGGGTCGGGGCCGCAGAGGCGAACTCGAGGACGCGCATCTGCATCCCCGGTACGGACGCGAAGCCGACGGCACCGAGCAGGAAGAGTGCGAGGCCTGCTGCCCACGGTGTGCCCGCGACGATCGCGAAGCCGACGAGGACGACGATCAGTGCGCCGAGCAGCATGAGGAGCGTCCGGTCGAGCTGCACGTCCGCGGCGCGTCCACCGACGATGTTGCCGACGAACAGTCCGCCACCGAACAGCACGAGCATCCACGGAACCGCTGCGTCAGGGAAACCAGCGACGTCGGTGAGGATCGGTGCGACGTAGGTGAACGTGCCGAACATCGCACCGAAGCCGAAGACCGTCACGAGGATCGACAGCCACACTTGCCCGTTGCGGAACGCCGAGAGCTCTCGGCGGAACTGTCCTGCCGGTCGCTGTTCCGCGGCCCGTGTCGGGATGAACGCCAGCAGGCCGAGGAGCGCGATGATGCCGATCGCCGTGATGGTCCAGAACGTCGACCGCCAGCCGTACGACTGTCCCAGGAACGTGCCGAGCGGAACCCCGAGCACGTTGGCGATCGTGAGTCCGAGGAACATGATCGAGATCGCTCGCGCCCGTCGGTCCGCCGGGACGAGCGAGGCGGCGAGCACCGAACCGATCCCGAAGAACGCGCCGTGGCACAGGGCCGCGATGATCCGGCCCACGAGCATCACTCCGAACCCGCTCGCCACGGCGGAGACGAGGTTGCCGACGATGAAGAGCACCATCAGGGTGCACAGCACCGTCTTCGGGCGCATCGACGCCGTGACCGCCGTGACGAAGACACCGCCGAATGCGACGCTGACGGCGTAGCCGGACACGAGGTACCCCGCCTGGGGGATGGACACGGCGAAGTCCGTCGCGACCTCGGGGAGCAATCCGAGGATGACGAACTCAGTCAGGCCGATGCCGAACCCACCGATCGCGAGCGCGACGAGACCGGCGGGCACCCTCGCCGTCGAAGGCGTGGTCATGCGAGCGAGGGCACCACGTCGGCGCCGGGGACGAAGGGCATGACGGCCGGCCCCATGCCGAAGTAGTTTGCGATGGCCGCGATGGTCCGGTCGGTCGCGCGTCCGTCACCGTACGGGTTGATCGCGTTCGACATCTCCGCGTAGGCCTCCGGGTCGTTCAGGAGGCGCTGCACCTCAGCGACGATCTGGCCACGATGCCGGCTGACGAGGCGGGACGAGCCGGTGAGGATCGACTCGCTGCGTTCCGTGACCTCACGGAGCACGAGCGTCGGCTTCCCCAGGGCGGGGCCTTCTTCTTCAGCCCCCGAGCTGTCCGACAGGATGACGTCACTCCGACGGAGCAGTCGGCAGAACGACAGGTACGGCAGCGGGTCGACGAGGTCCACGTTGTCGATGCCCGACAGGACCGGGACCAGCACCGAGCGGACCTTCGGGTTCAGGTGCAACGGCACGACGATGCGGACGTCGTCGCGGGTCGCGATGTCCGCGAGGGCCTCAGCGATCTCGAGCATCGGCTGTCCGTGGCTCTCTCGGCGGTGCGTGGTCGCGAGGATGACGCGTCGGGGATCCGTGTCGAGGTCCTCGAGACGGGGGTCGCCGTAGGAGCGGAGGTTCTGCATCCCCCAGGCGAGAGCGTCGACGATGGTGTTGCCCGTGACCGTGATCGCGCTCTCTCGGATTCCTTCTCGGATGAGGTTCGCGTGGTTCCCCGGTGTCGGCGCGAGGTGGAGCGCGGCGATCTGACCGACGAGCTTGCGGTTCGCCTCCTCTGGGAACGGTGACGAGTTGTTCCCGGAGCGGAGACCCGCTTCGACGTGGATGACGGGGACCTGCGCGTGCAGTCCGGCGAGCGCGCCGGCGAGGGTCGTCGCGGTGTCTCCGTGCACGAGCACTGCGTCGAGGCCGTCGAGGTGGTTCCCCGAGCACAGACCTTCGAGGATCCGGTGCGTGACCTCGGACAGGCTCTGCCCGTCCTTCATGACCGCGAGGTCGACGTCCGGCGTGATGCCGAACTCGTCGAGCGTGCTGGTGAGCATCTCCCGGTGCTGACCGGTGGAGATGAGCACGGTGCGGAAACGCTCGTCGCCTCGGAGTGCGTGGATGAGCGGTGCGTACTTGACGGCTTCGGGGCGAGTGCCGAAGACGATGCCGATGGTCTTCATGGTGGAGCTCCTGCCTGGTTTCGGGGACGCCGGACGAACCGGTGACGAAGCGGTCGGCGTCGGTGGTGGTGGGCGGTGCTGGATCAGGCCGCGTGGAACTCGAGTGCGAGCCAGAGACAGTCCGAGTCGGCTCGGTACTGGTGCCACGGGTAGGTGAAGGTGCCCTCGACGTCGGCACAGAACGGGATCGGGTTCGTGGTGCCCGGACTCAGCATCTGGTCCTCGTACAGGGATCGATGGGTCTTCTCGTCGAACTTCTGCATTCGCCCGAGTCCGCTGATCTGTGTGTGCACTTCGATGAACGGATGGACGTTGTGGATGCCGCAGTCCGTGCCGGCCGGGCTGAACCACAGGTTCGCCTTTACCGTGAACCGTTCGGGCCGCGACGGAAGTGTCGGCTGGTGGAGCACCGTGCGCCGGTCGATGAGCACCGTTCCGATCACGGCTTGCGGCGACTTCAGCAGAACCGGCCCGCCCTCACCGTAGAAGTCGTGCCAGCCGATGGCGCGCGCACGCCGCTCCTGTTCATCCTCGGATGCCGCCGCGACGGCGAGGATGAGCTCGCCGGTGACGACCCCTTTGACGAGGATCGTCGAACTCAGCGGAGGAAGAGGAGCGAGCTGCGTCGTACCGGTGAATGCATCGGTCTGCGCCAGGTTCACGATCACTGTACGTTCGGTGATCGGAAAATCGACGGCATCCCGGATGAGCGCGACCGTCGCGAGTTCGCTGTCGAAGTTCAGTTTCTCGGCGATGGTGTTTTCCATGCTGACCCCCCTGAGTCATTTGATGCCAGGCGGGGGCGCTCCTGCCGAACCCCCACTCTGAACAGGAAAAACTGCGGGATGAAGAAGCCGGTTGACTGACCGTGTGGCACTTCCTCGTCCCGCAGTGAGGCAATGACAGCAGTTGCTCAGCCAAAGCATCCACTCCCTGACAGTGACAGGCTGCTTCCGCGTTTCTCTTGACCCAGGTGAAATCTGCGCGCTAGGGACGCGCGCGTTGCACCGCCGTTCTCGCTGCACGACGAGCGCGACGTAACAAATCGATTTCCAGATGATGAAGATTGCCGGAATCTTGTTCCGCAGGATCAACACCGTGCGGCGCATCCTCATGGAGTCGCCTAACGTGAGCGAACCGATCGCAATTCTTTGGGGGAACCTTGCGGGGACGAAACCATCAGCTCCTCACTGCAGCGGCGGGCGTGGTCTGCATCGCCGTGGTCACCGGGTTGTCCGCATGTGCCGCGCCAGGGGCTGCCTCCGGGCCGGAGCCCGATGCGTTGAGCGCAGTGCGAGCGGAGAACATCCTCGACGCGAACGCCGACCAGGCGTGGCAGCTGGTCGAGTCACGCCATCCAGGGCTCGAGCGGCCGGCGGTCGACCGCGTCCGGACCGTCTCGCACGCCGGCTGGGCCCCGACGCAGGAACGGTGCATGACCGCCGCGGGGTTCCCGCAGGCGAAGGCGATGCCCGACGCGAGCCTCACCTCCGGGCAGGTCCCGGACGCACGGTCCGAGGCGTTCGCGGTCGCTGAGTACACGTGCGGGGTCGAGTACCCCATGGCCGCGAAGTACCAGACCGCTTTCAACGAGTCCCAGTTGGAGTGGCTCTACCGCTACTCCACGGGCGAGCTCACGAAGTGCCTGCAGGACCACGGCATCTCGGTGGAGCGTGGCCCGAGCGAGCATGAGTTCGTCGACAGCGACGGGGCGTGGTCGCCGTACCGGTCGGTCGATCTGCCGCAGTCCCAGTACTACGAGCTCGTCACCGCCTGCCCGGAGATCCCGGACTCGATCTACGGCTGAGTGACTCGGGAGGAGTCTCCCGAGAGCCCGCTCGTCCGAGCTGCCCACCCAGGGAACCGAGGAGCGCGACGACGAAGCCGACGATCTGCAGCGGCGACAGCGCCTGGCCGAGGACGACCCACCCGAGCACCGCAGCGGTCAACGGACTGAGGACGCCCAACAACGCGATCCGGGCTGACGGCAGCGCCCGTGCGCCTCGGAACCAGACGCTGTAGGCCAGGGCCCCACCGACCAGCGTGAGCCAGGCGTACCCCGCGTACCCGGCGGCGGTCGGCTGCCACGGCCCGCTGTCGACGATCGGGATGAGCGGGGCGATCACCACGCCCCCGACGATGAGTTGCCATGCGGTCGAGGTCAGGGGGTGTGTGCCCTCCGGGGTGCCCCACCGACGAGTGAGCAGGAGCCCCAGTGCCATGGACACCGTCCCGAGCGCCGCGGCCGCGAGCCCGAGCACGTTGAACACGGCACCTCCGCTGAGGGAGACGAGCGCGACGCCCACCAGGGCCACGACTCCCCACGCCACGTGGGTGATCGCGGGCCGTCCCCACCGCAGCGCCAGGGTGAGGGCCGCGACGACGAGCGGCTGGAGCGCACCGACGATGGCCGCCAAGCCACCCGGCAGCCGGTCGGCCGCGACGAACAGCAGCGGGAAGAAGCACCCGATGTTGAGCATGCCGAGCACGAACGTCCGGAGGCGCCAGCCCCTCGGTGGGACTCCCGGCCGGAGCGCGAGCAGCAGCAGGCCTGCGGGGAGCGCACGGAGGACACTCGCCGTCATCGGGTGATCGGCGGGCAGGAGCTCGGTGGTGACCACGTAGGTCGACCCCCACACGATCGGCGCCACTGCCGCGCTGAGCGTGAGGCCGGCCGTCGCCGACGTGGACAGTGGGCGATCGGTCATCGGAGCCTCGATTCCTTCATGCTGAACTTCTCAACGTTGAGCCATTATGGCTCCGCTAGGCTCGCGTCAAACAGTTCAGCGTGAAGGAGTGGTCCGATGGAGGATGCCGTCGATCGAGTCCTGGCCCAGTGGGGCCGGGAACGACCAGACCTCGACGTCCGCGCGATGGCCGTCATCGGGCGCATCGGGCGTGCCGAAGCGATCCTTGACCGGAAGGTCGGTGCCGTCCTCGCTGAGCACGACCTGCTGCCGGGTGAGTTCGACCTCCTCGCGACCCTCCGACGTTCGGGATCGCCACATCGGCTGGCCGTCGGACAGATGCTCGCCGCCACGATGGTGACCTCCGGCGCCGTCACGAACCGCTTGAACCGGCTCGTCGCGAAGGGCTACGTCACGCGGGAGACCGACCCCGCGAACCGGCGGAGCGTGCTGGTCACGTTGACCGATCACGGGCTGACGGTGGTGGACGCGGCGCTGGCCCGGCACGTCGAGAACGAACGGGCGCTCCTCGGCACGCTGAGCAGCGACGAGGAGCAGCAGCTGGCCGGACTCCTCCGGAAGCTGCTGCTCGGCCTCGGTGACGGGGCGGCCTGAGCACACCCCGTCGTGCCGGCCGCACTCGGAGCCGGCCTGGCGCGCTCCGTCTCAGGCGGCGCCGTGGCTCCGGCCGTGGCCGTGCTTCGTCGCGTTGGCGTTGACGAGGTGCAGTTCGTTGCCGTGGCGCTCCACCACGGGCTCGTACCCGGCGGGCAGGCCGGCGATGCGGACCCGGCTGAAGCTCGAGCCCTTCGCGATCCGGTCCGCCGTGATCAGGACCAAGTCGTTCGCCACGGCCGTGCCCTTGGCGACGTGCACCCGCAGCGTCCCACCGAACGACGCCGTGCCCTCGACGCGCAGGGTAGGACGGGGCCCGGAGACGCTCAGCGACAGTGCGGCGTGCGAGCGCTGCGTCAGGTTGCCGCCGATTCGGATCACCCTCGTGCTGGCCTCGGCGAGCGTGCCGGAGACAGTGGTCACCGACCCCTTGCCCAGGGCAGCAGCGGAGTCCGCGATCAGCGTCCCACCGCGGACGACGGTGCCGCCGGTGTAGCGGTTCGAGCCGGCGAGGGTGAGGGTGCCGGTCCCCCGCTTGATCAGCGACCCGTTCCCGCCGATGTCGTTGCGCCAGGTGTCGGCGGCGTCGAGTCCCTTCTCGGCGGCGTCCATCGAGACCGTCGCCGCGCTGTCGAACGCTCCGTAGCCGGACGCTGCCGAGAAGAGGTCGAGGCGCCCCCACCCTTCCGCGTCGTCCAGCAGGGGGTAGCCCGACGGCAGCGCGGTCGTCCGGAGCACCTCTCGGATCTGGTCGTTGCTGAGGTACGGCAGGCGGGTCCGTAGGAGCGCCTCGGCACCCTTCGGCACCGTGGCGGGGATCGTCTTCGTGCCGGTCCGCGTGAACCCGTACGTCAGACGCCCGCGGTAGTCCTTCTTGTCCGACGCGTAGTCCGCGTCCCGATCGACGGCGCTGGGGCCGGCAGCGGCGAGCAACTTCTCCGCCTGCTGGTGCGCCTGCTGCGCGAGCTGCGTGTTGGCCGGGTCGTTCAGGACGGCCGCCGCCAGCGCAGTCGCCAGGACCCGTCCGCCCATGACGTCGAGCGGTGAGTGCATCCCCGCGACGATCCGACTGTTGCCGATCTCCGAGCCGTTGGCGAGGAGCTCGGTGTACTTCTCCGGGTACGCGTACGCGAACGCCAGGGAAGCCAGGTAGCCGGCGTTGGTGTGTCCGCTGGGGAACCCGCCGTCGGTGGCGGGCGTCGGCGACTTCTCGGGGACGAGCTGCGGCAGGACCTGCACGTCCTGGCTCTGCCGGTACGGCCGCGCGTACTGGTAGTACTTCTTCGCGTTGCTGGCAGAGGAGTAGTCGCCACGCAGCGTGTTCACCAGCTGGACGACCTCGCCGAGCTCCGAATCGGTGTCCGCCCACGACCCCTTCGCGTTGCCCTGGTCGACGTACTGCTTCGTCGTGGCATCCGCCGGGATCTCGTCGGGGATCGTGGTGCCGGCGTTCGTCGCGGTCCGCACCGCGTCGGACAGGTCACCGAAACCCGCGATGGCCGAGTAGCTCTGGTTCCGTCGGTCGATCAGGTACGCCTCGTGCCCCTGCGCATCCGTGCGGGTCTGCGTGGTCCGCGCTGCCTGCGCGATGTTCGAGTCCAGGATCCGCTGCGCTGCGGCACTGGTTGCGACCCCGTTGTCCCACGACGATCCCGGGCTCCACAGGTTGCCGAACTGCGACAGCACCCCGGTCGCGGCGTTCGTCTCCGGCGTCGTAGCGGCAGGGGTGTTCGTCTTGTAGGTGTCCACGAAGTACCCGTAGGCCCCTGGACGCGGCGCGGTTCGCGATGTCGCCGCGGACGCTCCCGCCGGAGCGATCAAGGACACGGCGCACGCCACCGCCAGGACCCCCAGCACCGTGCGGGCCCGACGTCTCGGAACAGCGATCAGGAACCGGCGCATGGCGTTCTCTCCACTCGGGGCGTGGTCACGCGACTCGGTGACACAGAGCAGAAGCGTGGCGCAGGCTCGTGAACCGGAAGTGGCACCTGCGTGAACCACCGCCGTACTCGCTGCTGTCGCCCACCACGGAACGGCACCGGGTCCAACGCCGAGAAGCAGAAGAGCCTCAGATCCCCGTCTGGACGGGGATCTGAGGCTCTTCTGGATGGCGGTACCGGTGGGATTTGAACCCACGGTGGAGTTGCCCCCACACATGTTTTCGAGACATGATCCTTCGGCCGCTCGGACACGGTACCGGGAAAGAGTTTACACGATCCGGGAGGTCCGTGATGACACCCCGGGTCGGCTCGCCCTCCACAGGCGGTCACCTGCAGGGCTCTCCCCCACACCCACAGGTCCTCCTCGCTTCCGGCAAGACCGGCGGGCGTACCGTCCACGGCATGAGATCCCGCACGCTCATCGCACTCCTCACCTCCGTCATCGGCAGCCTCGGCGTCGTCGGTGCCGCAGCCGTCGGTGCCCGCGCCGGCGTGAAGGGCCAGCGGGCAGCGGCGCAACGCGTCGTCGACATGCTCCCGATCCACGCCGACTGGTGGCGCGAACGCCAGCAGCACGAGGGGCAGCTGCTCTACGTGGCGATCGGTGACTCGGCAGCACAGGGCGTCGGCGCGACCGCACCCGGGCGCGGCTACGTGGGGCTGCTCGCACGGCGCATCCGGCATCGTTCCCACATGTCGGTGCGGGTGGTGAACCTCAGCGTCTCCGGTTCGACCACGTGGGGCGCGAAACGTGATCAGCTGCCGAAGCTCCGGCACTACGCGCCCGACGTCTGCACGGTGTCGATCGGGGCGAACGACATCGCCGACTTCCACCCGGACAAGTTCGAGCGGAACATCCGGGCGATCTACGGCGCGGTCCCCTCGCACGCCGTGGTGGCCGAGCTGCCGTGCATGTTCGTGCCGGACCGGGAGCGCAAGGTGGCGGTGGCGAACGAGATCGTGCACCGGGTGGCCGACGAGTTCGGGCTGACGGTGGCGCCGCTGCACACCATCACGAAGCGCGTCGGGGTCCGCCGGACCTTCTTCAACAGCTACGGCGACCTGTTCCACCCGAACGACCGCGGGTACGAGGTCTGGGCGAGCGCGTTCGAGCCGGCGGTCGACGCCCGGGTCGACACCGTGGCGGCGATCCGGCACTACCTGTCCGTGCGGGAGGCCGAGAACCTCGGTCGCGAAGCCGGGGCGGTGGCGAACGCCCGCGCCGAGCAGGACACCGACGGCGCCGAGGCACTCGACCACGCCTCGCGCCAGGGGCCGGGGCCGGTCGAGCGCCTCCGCCACCGCATGACGGGGTCGATCGCGGTGCCCGACGAACGAGACGAGTCAGACGAACCAAGCGGACCGGACGAGCCGGGCGACCACGCCGGTGATGTCGGCCGTACGGCCTAGCCTCGACGACATGGCGCGCCCGCAGTCCCTCTACCGTTGCACCGAGTGCGGCTGGACCAGCATCAAGTGGGTCGGCCGGTGCGGTGAATGCCAGACCTGGGGCACTGTCGAAGACAGCTCAGCGGCGTCGGCGAGCACCCGTGGCACGTCAGCGGTCGCCGTCACCGGCGCCCGGGCCGCGCGACCGATCACCGAGGCCCGCGGCACCTCGGTGCAGCGCTGGCAGACCGGCATCGGCGAGTTCGACCGTGTCCTCGGCGGCGGCGTGGTGCCGGGTGCGGCGGTCCTGCTGAGCGGTGAGCCGGGTGTCGGCAAGTCGACCCTGCTGCTCGAGGTCGCCTCCCGAGCCGCAGCCTCGGGCAAGCGCGTCCTCTACATCAGCGCCGAAGAGTCCGTCGACCAGGTCCGACTCCGCGCCGAACGCACCGGGGCGATGCACGACGACCTGTACCTGGCGAGCGAGGTCGACCTCGGCGTCATCATCGGCCAGATCGACCAGGTGCAGCCCGACCTGCTCATCGCCGACTCCGTGCAGACCATCTCGTCGAGCTCGATCGACGGCATCGCGGGTGGCACGTCCCAGGTGCGCGAGGTCGCCTCGACCCTGATCCGCATCGCGAAGGACCGCGCCCTGCCCGTCCTCATCGTCGGCCACGTCACGAAGGACGGCACGATCGCCGGCCCGCGGCTGCTCGAGCACCTGGTCGACGTCGTCTGCCACTTCGAGGGCGACCGGCAGACCGCCCTGCGCTTCGTCCGGGCGCTCAAGAACCGCTTCGGCCCCACGGACGAGGTCGGGTGCTTCGACATGGGCGGCGACGGCATCCACGAGGTCCCCGACCCGAGCGGCCTCTTCATGTCGAAGAACGCCACCCCGGTGTCCGGCACCTGCGTCACCGTCGCGCTCGAGGGGCGTCGGGCGCTGCCGGTCGAGGTGCAGGCGCTCATCGTCCCGAGCTCGGCACCGCAGCCACGCCGGGTCGTGAACGGTGTCGATGCCTCCCGTGTCGCGATGCTGCTCGCGGTCCTCGAACGCCGGGCCGGCCTCAAGCTGTCCGACGCCGACGTCTACGTCTCCACGGTGGGCGGCATGAAGCTCACGGAGCCCGGCGCCGACCTGGCGATCGCACTGGCGCTCGCCAGCGCCGCTCGTGACCGTCCGTATCCGCACACGCTCGCGGCCGTCGGCGAGATCAGCCTCGCCGGCGAGATCCGTCCGGCCACGGGCACGAAGCAGCGCGTGAACGAGGCCACCCGCCTCGGGTTCACGACGGTGCTCGGCTCGGACTCCGGGCACCTGCGCGAAGCCCTGCGCGTGGCGTTCTCGATGACGCAGTCCCCGCGCGAACGCGAGCTCGACCGCGCGTTCTGAGGCGCTACGCGCGCAAAGCGGCCAGCAGGTCCTCGGGTGCGGCCTGCATGGTGTGCGGGCCGGCGATGTCGAAGAACACGCCCTCGAGCATGTCGAGGTGGGCGGCCAGGAACTCCTCGAGCCGCGGCCCGTCGTAGACCATGACCTGCCGGATCTTCTCGTCCGGCACCATCGCCGTGTAGGCGTCCGCCGACGAGAACAGCAGCAGGATGCGCTTGTCCGACCCCTCTCGGCCGAACACCCGCACCTGCATGTCCTTCTTGCCGGTGACGAGCCGGGGGACGATCACGATGTCGTGGCGGAGCGCGAACGCCACCGCAGCGACGTCCTGCTTCGCGAGGGCTTCCTCGAGCTGTTCACTCCGGAAGCGCTGTTCCTTGTCTGCCATCAGCTCAATTCCACCAGATTTTCGTCGTTCCGTGACGCACGGGTAGCCAGTCGGCCCAGAGCACGCTAGCCTGATGGAACCGCTTCGGCGGCGCTCAACGTCCGGGCGAGGTGGTTTGCCCCTCAACCCGGGCCCCAGGGTCACTGGCCGACAGGCCTGACCCCGAACCCGTCCCGCCGGCACCTGCCCGCGTGGCGCATCACCCCCGTCGACGTACGTCGGGGTCTCCGTCGGTGCATCTGCACCTTGGCGGAAGCAAGAAAGCTAAGGAAACGCCATCATGGCATCTACCGGTACCGTCAAGTGGTTCAACAACGAAAAGGGCTTCGGCTTCATCGCCCCGGACGACGGCAGCGCTGACGTCTTCGCGCACTTCTCTGCGATTGCTGGCAACGGCTACAAGTCGCTCGAGGAGAACCAGAAGGTGGAGTTCGACATCACCGAGGGCCGCAAGGGCCCGCAGGCGGAGAACATCACCGTCCTCGGCTGATCACATCAGCTTGAACAGGCCCCGTCGTCTTCGGACGACGGGGCCTGTTGCTGTTTCCGGCACCCCTCATCGGCACAGCACAACCGGAACGGATCGGAACCGCGGACCCGGCTACTGCAGGATGAACTGCACCGAGGTCTTCGACTCGAGGTTCCCGACGGCGACCTGCAGGTGGTAGCTCGCGCCTCCCGCGGTGACCGCCGGCCGTGACGAGTCGCACGTCGACGTGGACGAGCGGGTGCGGTCCCAGGCGATCGCCGGGGTCGTGAGCGTCTGACCGGACTTGATCGTGACGTCCTGGTTCGTGCCGCCGGTCTGGCAGTCCTTCGACGACCAGTACTGCTCCTGGCCCGAGCTGATCGTCAGCACCTGCTGCGCCGACCCGAGGTCCATGTGGCAGGAGTTCGTGCCGGAGTTCTTGATCGACATCGCGATCTTCGGGTCCTCAGTGGGGCCGTAGGCCGACTTGTCGAGCACCGGGGTCAGGACGATCTGGTCCTTCGTGCAGGTCGAGCCGTCGGCAGCAGCGGGCTTCGACGCAGAAGCCGACGCGGAGGCCGCCGGCTTGGGCGCCGCAGACCGCGAGGACCTAGATCCGGAACCGGCAGACCCGGCAGACGACGCACCGGAACCGGCACCGGCAGAGGCCGACGCACTCGGCGCCGCCGAAGTCGCCCCGCTCCCCCGCCCGACGACGATGAGCACCACGACCAGGACGACGACCAGCAGCGCCCCGAGCACGAGCGCCCGACGACGCCAGTAGACGACCGGCTTCTCGGGCCCGACGGGGTGACGCAACGACGACATGCGCACAGGGTAGACAACGGCACGGCAGACGCACGCCAACCCCGCCGGGCGGCACGAGAAAGCGTCAGAGGTTCTTCAGCATGCGGGTGTTGCCGAGGGTGTTCGGCTTGACCCGCGCGAGGTCGAGGAACTCCGCGACCCCTTCGTCCGACGAGCGGACGAGTTCGGCGTAGACGTCCGGTGAGACCACGCTCTCGCCGATCTCCAGGTACCCGTGCTTCGCGAAGAAGTCGACCTCGAAGGTCAGGCAGAAGATCCGGGCGACGCCGAGTTCACGTGCGTCGTGCTCCAGCGCTTCGAGCATCCGGTGCCCGACGCGCTTGTGGATCCACTGCTCGTCGAGGGCGAGCGTGCGCACCTCGGCGATGTCGTCCCAGAACACCGCGAGCGCGCCGCACCCGATCGGGGTGCCGTCGGGCCCCTCGGCGATCCGGAACTGCTGGATCGAGCCGTACAGCGCGACGTTCTCCTTGCCGAGCAGGATGCGCCGGTCGACGTAGGGCGCGATGAGCCGCTGGATGTGCGGGACGTCCGAGGCGAGCGCCGGGCGCACGAGGATCCCGTGGTCGTCACGTTCATGGAACGCGTGCTTCCCGTGCTCTGTCATCCGCCCCACACTACTGCGCGACGCCGGACGCGCACGCCGTCCGCGACGACGCCCGGACGGTACCGCAGGGGGACAGCGCTGCTGAGTGCCACCCAGGTCGATCGGCCTACCGTCCGGTGCATGCCTCAGATCATCGAAACCGTCGACGTCAACGTCCCCGTCCGCCAGGCCTACGACCAGTGGACCCGTTTCGAGGAGTTCCCGCACTTCCTCGACGAGGTCGAGAAGATCGTCCAGGTGGACGACAAGACCACCGACTGGACCGTGAAGATCGCCGGCCAGGAGCGCGAGTTCCGAGCCCTCATCACGGAGCAGCACCCCGACGAGCGTGTTGCCTGGACCGTCAAGGACGGCGAGACCGACCACGCCGGCGTCGTCACCTTCCACAAGCTCTCCGACGCCGAGACCCGCGTCACCGTGCAGATCGACTGGGAGCCCTCCGGCTTCCTCGAGAAGCTCGGCTCCGCCGTGGGCGTCGGCGGGCACGCCGTGAAGAAGGACCTGCAGAACTACAAGGAGCGCGTCGAGAACGCACCGACCCAGCCGGGCTGGCGCGGCGACGTGCAGGCGTAGTCCGCACCACACGACGGACGGGAGGCGCGGTGCCAGCTGGCACCGCGCCTCCCGTCCGTTCGTCCCCCCGTTCGGCATCCCCCCATCGAAATGCCGACCTGACGAGCGAGCGCGAGCCTGGCAGAGTGGTGACACCGGCCGACGCGCTGGTTCAGTTTTACCATGTCTGAGACAGATGTGAGAGTGGGGTCACGTGATCGAGTACAACGACGACGACGCGCACCGTCGGGAACTGTCGCGCAAACTGCAGCTCCTGATGGACGTCGTCGAGGCGAACTCGGGCCAGCGTCCCCCGTACAAGGAGATCGCCGCCGAGATCGAGGCGCAGGGTGCGTCGATGAGTCGACCGCGCTGGGGCTACATGCTCGGTGGCAACGGTCCGGCCGTCCGCGACCAGCGACTCCTGGCCGCTCTGGCGACCTACTTCGGCGTCCCGGCGGAGTACCTGACCGACGCGGCCGGCAGCACGGACGTGCCGGAGCGGGTGCAGGCGCAGCTGGAGCTCGTGCTCGAACTCCGCAAGCGCGAGGTCGTCGCGTTCGCCACCCGGCGTCTGGGCGAGTTCGCCTCGGCGGACGAGATCCGCGACTTCACCGACCACCTGCGCCGCCTCGACGAGTCGGGGAGCACACCGTGAGCGGGTACCGCGACCGCTTCGACGCCCTGCGCCGGCAGACCGCGGCCCGCCGCCGCGTGCAGCGCCTCGGACTCCCCCGTCGGCTGTCCCTGCCGGAGCTGACCGCACGGGCAGAGGCGGCGCTCGGCAAGCCGATCCACGTGCGCACGACCGAGCTGCCGGGTGACCTGTCCGCGCGGCTCATCCAGCGCACCGACCACGCACTGCTCGAGACCCGCCCCGGACTGTCCGAGCGCTCCCGTGTGGCCTGTGTGCTGCACGAACTCGCCCACGTGTTCATGGACGACACCGGCTGCGACCACCAGGCGTACACGGGGCTGCTCTCCGGCCGGACGGCCTTCACCCGCTCGCTGGACACCCCGCACGAACAGACCGTCGAGCTCGTCGCCGACCAGCTCGCGCTGCGGATCGGGCTGCTCGACCCCGAGGGCCAGCCCGGGATCTTCCGGTGACGCGGTGACATTGCACGTCTGGGGATCGATCCCGGTCTGGCTGATCCTGGCGGTGCTGGTCGTCCGGCTCGTCCTGGTGCGCACCCAGTCGGCCAGCGTCACCTGGCTGATGGTCTGCTGCAGCTGCGTCGCCGTCGGACTCACGATCAACCAGCCCGACGTGACGACGTTCCTCGCTGGTGTGACGCACGTGCCGAACATCGCCGACCTGATCGGTCGCTGCCTGATGGTGTGCGGCATGTTCGCCCTCGCGCAGTCGGTCGAGGCCGCTGCACGCTCCGCCAAGCTTCTCCGCCCCGGTCGGATCATCGGCTGCGTCCTGGTGCTCGTCGCCCTCGTCGTGCTGTTCGGCCTGATCGACGCGCCGACCCCGACGGCGCAGTTCATGGTGGCCTACGGGGACCAACTGCCGACCGCGCTGTACTCCGCGGTCGAGATGACGTACATCGCCATCGTCATCGCCCGGTCCGCCGTCGCCGTGCTCCGTGGGTTCCGGAACGGGGACGGGCTCGGGCGCCTGTACTGGCTCTTCGTCGTCGGTGCCGCCGGCCTCGTGCTGCTCGCCGGCATCGCGATCGCCCTCGACGCCGTGCACGTCGCCGGCGCGGACGGTGCGGTCGGGGTCCTGTCGAAGCTCTACACCCCGGTGTTCCTCGGCTCGATGGTCCTGCTCGCCATCGGCGCCGCCGGCGGCGTGCTGCCCGACGCCGTGCGGGAGTTCCGCGACTGGCGGGCCGCTCGACGCCGGTTCCGTGCGCTCGAGCCGGAGCTCCGCCGACTCGAGACGGCATCGGGCAACACCGGGCTCTACTTCACGATCGTGTGGCAGCGTCGCCAGTGGCGGAGTCGGCAGCACCGGCTGTCCGTCGAGATCGAGGACCGCGCGCGCGAGGCCGGGCAGGCAGTGCCGGCCGCTGCGACGCTCACCACGGAACGACTCAAGGAGATCACATGACCGGCGCACGCATCACGGCACTCGGCACCGCGGCAGGAGCGGTCGGCACGCTCGGACTCGGTGCCTTCGTCGCACGGCGGCTGCTGTTCCCGACGCCGTACACGGCGACGGCCACGGTCCGCAGCGCCACGGACTCCGAGGTCGAGCTGATCGCCACCCGCGACACCCGCCTGCCGGGCACCTACGACCTGCAGCGCGACGACACCCGCGTGCAGGTCGGCGCGATCCTCACCGCGAGCACGGAGACCGGGGCCGGCAGCGACGGTGACACCGTCCGCCGCAGCGTCACCGCCCCCGTGGCGACCGGTGAGTGGGCCTGGGACGCCCTGCGGTACGACGGACCGGACGACGTACCCGGCACCGAGCCCGAGGCCGCCACGACCCACGTGGTCCACGTGCACGGGCAGTCCCTCGGCCCGCGCCAGGTCCTGCGCGGTGTCGGGGTCTGGCGTTCGCTCGGCGCCTCGTCCGAGGTCGTCGACACCACCGACCTGCCGCTCCGCTCGCTCGACCCCGCGGCGGCGGACCGCATCGTCGCCGCCGTCCGAGCCGCCCGGGCACGCGGTGCACAGCGCGTCGTGCTGCAGGGCTGGTCCGCCGGCGCGCTCGCCTGCTCCGTCGCCGCCGCGCGCGTCGACGTCGACGGACTCGTGGCGGTCTCACCCCTGCTCGACGTCGCCGCGGCACTCCGCGGGGCCGTCCGGGGCGCGCACCTGCCCGTGTTCGTCGGCACCGTGGCCGCCCGCATCGCGACCACGAACGTGCTGTCGCGGCTCGCCGGGGCCCCGACCCCCGTGACGACGACCACGTGGCAGGACTCGTCGACGCCGACGCTGCTGATCCACTCCGAGGCCGACGCCCTGGTCGCGGCGGACGACGTCGCCGCCGTCGCCGCGCGGCAGGGCGCCACCGCGGTCACGTTCCGCACGGCACCGCACACGCTCGAGTGGAACGAGGACCCGGAGCGCTGGGAGCGCGCCGTCCGCGACTTCGCCGCACAGCTGCCCGACGCCGCCTGACCCAGCGCCGCCTGCGGCATCGACCACGGCGCTGCAGGCATTCCCCCGGACGTGCAACGGCCCCGGTCTGCGAACAGACCGGGGCCGGCTGCGTCTCGATCCGTTGGGGGGAACCGATCGAGCGCGACGCGCGAGGAGTTGGGGGGAACGTCTCGCGCGTTGTCATCACAGTACCCCCGGACGGGGGTCCGTGACCGCAAGGACGCGCAGATCGGTGATGCGGGATCTGAACGCGACCCGGGAACGGACAGGAGGCCCGGTGCCAGCTGGCACCGAGCCTCCTGTCCGTGGGGTGTCAGGTCCTAGGACTCGATCTCGCCCTGGGGCGTGTCGGTCGCGGCCTCGACCGCGGCCGCGCCGGCGAGGACCTCTTCGCGGCCCGGCTGGCGCCCGGTCTCGAAGTGGAACGCACCGTCGACGAAGTCGACCTTCACGTGGTCGCCCGCGTTGAGCTCACCCTGCAGGATGTGCTCGGACAGCTGGTCCTCGACCTCGTGCTGCATCGCGCGACGCAGGGGCCGAGCACCGAGTGACGGGTCGAACCCGACCTTGATGAGCTGCTCCTTGGCCGGCAGCGTGAGCTCGACGGTCATGTCACGGTCGAGCAGACGGTCGGCCAGACGCTTCACGAACAGGTCCACGATCTGCAGCAGCTCGGGCTGCGACAGCTGCGGGAACACGATCGTGTCGTCGACACGGTTCAGGAACTCGGGCTTGAAGTGCTTCTTGAGCTCCTCGTTCACCTTGCCGCGCATGCGGTCGTAGCCGACAGCCGAGTCACCCTCGACCTGGAAGCCCACCGGGCCACCGGCGATGCCCTGCGAACCGAGGTTCGTGGTCATGATGATGACGGTGTTCTTGAAGTCGACCACGCGGCCCTGACCGTCGGTGAGACGGCCTTCCTCGAGCACCTGCAGCAGCGAGTTGAAGATGTCCGGGTGGGCCTTCTCGATCTCGTCGAACAGGACCACGGAGAACGGCTTGCGGCGCACCTTCTCGGTGAGCTGGCCACCCTCCTCGAACCCGACGAACCCGGGAGGGGCACCGAACAGGCGGGACACGGTGTGCTTCTCACCGAACTCCGACATGTCGAGGGAGATCAGCGCACCCTCGTCGTCGAACAGGAACTCGGCGAGGGCCTTGGCGAGCTCGGTCTTCCCGACGCCCGTGGGGCCGGCGAAGATGAACGAGCCGGAGGGACGGTTCGGGTCCTTCAGGCCGGCACGGGTACGGCGGATGGTCTTGGACAGGGCCGAGATGGCCTCTTCCTGACCGATGACGCGCTCGTGCAGTGCCTTCTCCATGAAGACGAGCCGCGAGGTCTCCTCTTCGGTGAGTTTGAAGACCGGGATGCCCGTGGCCTGGGCCAGGACCTCGGCGATGATGCCCTCGTCGACGGTGCCGGACGCGGCGACGTCACCCGCACGCCACTGCTTCTCGAGGCGGAGACGCTCGCCGAGGAGCTTCTTCTCCTCGTCGCGCAGGCTCGCGGCCTTCTCGAAGTCCTGCTCCTCGATGGCGGCTTCCTTCGACCCGCGGACCGTCGAGATCTTCTCGTCGAACTCGCGGAGCTCCGGCGGTGCCGACAGGATCGACAGACGCAGGCGAGCGCCGGCCTCGTCGATCAGGTCGATGGCCTTGTCCGGCAGGAAGCGGTCCTGCACGTAACGGTCCGCTAGGTTCGCCGCGGCGACGATCGCACCGTCGGTGATGGACACCTTGTGGAACGCCTCGTACTTGTCGCGCAGACCCTTGAGGATGTTGATCGCGTGGGGCAGCGACGGCTCGTTGACCTGCACCGGTTGGAAGCGACGCTCGAGTGCGGCGTCCTTCTCGAAGTGCTTGCGGTACTCGTCGAGCGTGGTGGCACCGATGGTCTGGAGCTCACCGCGGGCAAGGAGCGGCTTGAGGATCGAGGCCGCGTCGATCGCGCCCTCGGCTGCACCGGCACCGACGAGCGTGTGGATCTCGTCGATGAAGACGATGATGTCGCCGCGGGTGCGGATCTCCTTCGTGACCTTCTTCAGGCGCTCCTCGAAGTCACCGCGGTAGCGGGACCCGGCGATGAGCGACCCGAGGTCGAGCGAGTAGAGCTGCTTGTCCTTCAGCGTCTCGGGCACGTCGCCCTTGACGATCGCCTGCGCGAGGCCCTCGACGACGGCGGTCTTGCCGACGCCGGGCTCACCGATCAGGACAGGGTTGTTCTTGGAACGGCGGGAGAGGATCTGCATGACCCGCTCCATCTCCTTCTCGCGCCCGATGACGGGGTCGAGCTTGCCGTCGCGCGCGGCCTGGGTGAGGTTCCGACCGAACTGGTCGAGGACCTGCGAACCCTGCTGCGCGTTCTGCTGCTGCTCGCCGCCGACTGCGACCGCTTCCTTGCCCTGGTAGCCGGACAGGAGCTGGATGACCTGCTGGCGCACCCGGTTCAGGTCGGCGCCGAGCTTCACGAGCACCTGGGCTGCGACACCCTCGCCCTCGCGGATCAGGCCGAGCAGGATGTGCTCCGTGCCGATGTAGTTGTGGCCGAGCTGCAGCGCCTCGCGCAGGGACAGCTCGAGCACCTTCTTGGCGCGCGGCGTGAACGGGATGTGCCCGGTCGGCTGCTGCTGGCCCTGTCCGATGATGTCCTGGACCTGCTCGCGCACGGCGTCGAGCGAGATGCCCAGCGACTCCAGCGCCTTGGCGGCGACGCCCTCGCCCTCGTGGATGAGACCGAGGAGGATGTGCTCGGTGCCGATGTAGTTGTGGTTGAGCATCTTCGCTTCTTCTTGAGCGAGGACGACAACACGACGGGCCCGGTCGGTGAATCTCTCGAACATGTGCTCTCCCTTGGCCCCTGATGAGCGGAGCCGACGCTGTGCCGGTCTCGTGTGAGTCCGGCCAAGTACTTCGAGAGTAACCAGCGCTCCGCCCGGGGGCTGCCCCTGTTCGCCGTGGGCGTGACCAGGGTGCGTCTTGTGCGCAGCGAGCGAACGACGAGACGGACGGGAGATCGCGTCGGAGGTCCGCTCGGTACGATCCGCTCATGGAGCAGCCCGTCGTCGGCCTCGTCGTCCACCCGACCAAGAACGTGCAGGAGTCCGTGACGACCCTGCAGCGCTGGAACGCGTCCGGCCAGGGCGAACTGCTCGCCC
Source organism: Curtobacterium sp. ME12 (assembly GCF_903970855.1). Taxonomy (NCBI): domain Bacteria; kingdom Bacillati; phylum Actinomycetota; class Actinomycetes; order Micrococcales; family Microbacteriaceae; genus Curtobacterium; species Curtobacterium sp. ME12. The sequence continues at coordinate 198,734 of NZ_CAJCKD010000001.1, read as the reverse complement.
GCCGCGCGGACGCCCAGCGCATCGGCGGCGGGGTCGACGTGGTCGACGACGACGACTTCACCGACCGCGTCGACCTGGTCGTGGCCCTCGGCGGCGACGGCACCATGCTCGGCGCGATGCGGCTCGTGGCGAAGCGCCCGGTGCCCGTCCTCGGGGTGAACTACGGCAACGTCGGGTTCCTGGTCGAGATCGAGCCGCCCGAGCTCGAGAGCGCTCTGGAACGGTTGTCCGCCGGCGAGTACCAGCTCGAGCCGCACCACGCGCTCGAGGCCCGGTTGTCCTGGGGTGGTGCCCGCACCGACTACCTGGCGTTCAACGACCTGACCATCGTGCGGCGGCCGGGCGCCGGGCAGGTGTCGGCCGACCTCAGCGTCGGGGGCCTCGGGTACGGGTACTACCGCGCCGACGCCATCGTGGCCGCCACCCCCGCCGGCTCCACCGCGTACAACTACGCCGCCGGTGGTCCGGTGCTCTCCCCCGCACTGTCCGGCTCCGTGGTGACGCCGGTCGCGCCGATGGCCGGGATCGACCGCTCGGTGGTGCTCGCCGCACGTGAGCGCTACCGGTTCGACATCGCCGAGGGCACCAGGAGCGCCGCGCTCGAGGTCGACGGGCTCGTGGTCGGCGAGGTGGCCACCGGGGCGCAGATCGACATGCGGCTCCGCAAGGACGCCGGCAGTGTGGTGCGCCTCGACGCCGAGCGGCACGGGCGGACCGGACGCGTGAAGCTCAGCCTGCTCGACCTGCCGGTGCGTCCCGACCAGTTGGTCGAGCTCATCCCGAGTGACCTGCGGCAGAAGCTCCGGCGCGAGATCGACGACTGACGCCGCGGGGCCGGTGGACCGGGCCACGGTCCTGGCCCCGACCCGGTCCCGGTCCTCCCACCGGTCCCGGTCCTGGCGCCGGTCCCGGTCCTGGCGCCGGGAACGTGAATGGCCCGCCCGAGCAGTGCTCGAGCGGGCCGTCCCATCACCCCACCGGATCGTCTTCCCACAGAACGACCCGGTTTCCCCGCGCCGGCACGGTGAACGCGCCGGCCGAAGTCCTCTGACCTAGTCGGTCAGGTACAGCTGCATGTCCTGCGAGACCGCCTTGGCGAACAGCCGCAGCTTGGCGCGCGACTCCACCCGGCTGACGGCTTGGCGGGTCGTGTGCACGATCTTCGAGATCTCGTCGAGGGTCATCGGCTTGTCGTCGTCCAGGCCGTAGCGCATGCGGATGACGTTCGCCTCGTCGCTGGGCAGCTCGGCGACGATGGAGCGGATGTCGCGGTGCAGCAGCGTCGTCTCGGTGAGCTCGTTCGGGCTCGCGGCGTCCTCGTCCTCGATGAAGTCACCGAGTTCGCTGTCGTCGGAGTCGCCGACCACGGTGTGGATCGAGACGGGCTCGTGCGAGCGGCCCTTGAGGTCGACGAGTTCCTCGACGCTCATGCTCAGCTCGGCGGCCACTTCCTCCGGCATCGGCGCGCGGCCGAGGTCGACGGTCAGGTCACGCTCGGTGCGCGAGATCTTGTTGATGAGCTCGACGGTGTGCACCGGGATGCGGATCGTGCGCGCCTTGTCGGCGAGACCACGCGAGATTGCCTGGCGGATCCACCAGGTGGCGTAGGTCGAGAACTTGTAGCCCTGCGTGAAGTCGAACTTCTCGACCGCACGGACCAGGCCGAGGTTGCCTTCCTGGATGACGTCCATGAACGGCAGGCCGCGCTGCGAGTACCGCTTGGCGATGCTCACGACCAGGCGGAGGTTCGAGGTGATCATGCGCTCCTTGGCGCGCTCACCATCACGGACGAGCCAGCGGAGTTCACGCTGCAGGGTCTTCGCGAGACCCTTCTCGGTGGCGAGCTTCTCTTCGGCGAAGAGCCCGACCTCGATGCGGCGTGCGATCTGCGCTTCTTCCTCGGCGGTGAGGAGCGAGAGACGGCCGATGTGACGGAGGTAGTCGCCGACCTGGTCGACCGAGGCACCGCGGACACCGGCGAGCTGCTCGTCGGCCTCGACCTCGGTGTCAAGGGAGGTGGTGGCGGACTCGGCGGTCGCGGTCTTCGACGCCGATGCCTTCTTGGTGGCGGTGCGGCGGGTGGTGCTGGGTGCAGCCGTTGCGATCGTCATGGTGTTTCTCCCTGCGTTCGACGGTGATGGCTTCGTGGGGCGTTGCCGGGGGGTGCTGATGAGTAAAGCGGCCCGGAGGTGTACCCCACAAATCGTTCGGAGCGATTCTCAGGGTTCTCCGTGCTTCGTCATCGAAAGCGTCCCCCGCGGGGTACAGCCCTCCGACAGTTTGGTCCCCCAATCGGCCCTGGATCAAGCGGATAACGCCGTGTTTCCGGCGTTGCAGGCGTGTTTCACCAGCGTTTCCAACCCTGTACCCCGGGCAACTGCGCACTCCGGACATGCAAAAGGGGTACGTCCGACCGGATCAGTGCGATCTGGTCGTCGTACCCCGAATACCGAACGGGTGGGGTCACCAGGAAGGTTCCAGCCACCCGTCCCGGCGCTTGGAGACCTCGAGGTCTGCGTCTCGGTCGAACTCGTCGTACTCGCTCTCGATGTCACCGACGAGGCTGCGGCCCGTGAAGGGATGTGCGGTGGTTGCCATGCGGACGATGCTCACCCCGGTACGCGTCGGCGAGGTGAACGGTGCGTGACGGTCCGTCGGCGCTCAGACGTCGAGGTCGTCGACGTCGCCCTCGTCGTCGAGGGCTGTGCCGTCGGCCCCGCGGCCGGTTCCGTCGACGCCCACGGGCAGGCCGGACGTGCCGGACACCGGGTGCCCGAAGGCGTCCTCCACGTCGAGGTCGTCGAGGTCCTCGACGGGTTCCGGGCAGGTCGGCATGTGCGACAGCGTCACACCGCGCGGTGAACGCGGGGTGAAGTCAGCGAAAGGACGTGCGCGCCGGGAGCAGGGTGCTGCGGCTGTGGCTACTCGGCCGACGTCGGAGCCGGCGCGGGGCGACCGTGCTCACGCTCGAAGCGGGCGCGCTCCTCGGCCTCGACCTTGGCGTACGCGGCACGCTCGGTCCGGTCGGCACGCATGATCGCGCGCATCACGAACCAGAAGATCAGGCCGACGACGATGGTCGGCGTCAGGGCGAAGACGATCCCGCTTACGACTCCTTCAGGCACCCGAGCATCGTACCCCGGTGGACCGGGAGCTACTTCACGAGCGGGAACAGGATCGTCTCGCGGATGCCCAGGCCCGTGATGGCCATGAGCAGGCGGTCGATCCCCATGCCCATGCCGCCCGACGGGGGCATCGCGTGCTCCAGGGCCCGCAGGAAGTCCTCGTCGACGCGCATCGCCTCGAGGTCACCACCGGCCGCGAGCTTCGCCTGCTCGACGAACCGCTCCCGCTGCACGACCGGGTCGACGAGCTCGGAGTACGCCGTGCCGAGCTCGAAGCCGCGGACGTACAGGTCCCACTTCTCGACGACGCCCGGACGGGTTCGGTGCTGCCGGGTGAGCGGCGAGGTGTCGACCGGGAAGTTCATCACGAAGGTCGGGCGGTCGAGCGAGTCGATGACGAAGTGCTCCCAGAGCTCCTCGACGTACTTGCCGTGCGTGGCGTGGGCGACCTCGACACCCTCGGCCTCGGCGAGCGCCTGCAGCTCGGACAGCGGGGTCTCCGGGCTGATCTCGCGCCCGGCGGCCTCGGACAGCGAGCCGTACATGTCGATGCGGGGCCACTCGCCACCCAGGTCGTAGGTGCTGCCGTCGGGCAGGGTGACCTCGAGCGCACCGCCGGTCACCGCGCGGGTCGCGTTCTGCACGAGCTCCTGCGTCAGGTCGGCCATCTGCTCGTAGTTGCCGTACGCCTGGTACGCCTCGACCATCGCGAACTCGGGCGAGTGCGACGAGTCGGCGCCCTCGTTCCGGAAGTTGCGGTTGATCTCGAACACCCGGTCGATGCCGCCGACGACGGCGCGCTTCAGGAACAGCTCGGGTGCGATGCGCAGGAACAGCTCGGTGTCGAAGGCGTTCGAGTGCGTCACGAACGGTCGGGCCGAGGCGCCGCCGTGCTGGGTCTGCAGCATCGGCGTCTCGACCTCGAGGTACTCGTGCGCCGTGAAGGTCTGGCGCAGCGAGGCCATCACGGCAGCGCGGGCGCGCACGGTGGCGCGGGCCTCGTCGCGGACGATCAGGTCGAGGTAGCGCTGGCGGACCCGCGTCTCCTCGTTGAGCTCGTTGTGCAGGTTCGGCAGCGGCAGGATCGCCTTCGCCGCGATCGCCCAGTCGTCGACCATGATCGACAGCTCACCGCGGCGCGAGGAGATCACCCGGCCGTGCACGAACACGTGGTCGCCCAGGTCGACGAACTCCTTCCAGCGGGCGAGGGACTCGTCCCCCACCTCGGCCAGGGAGACCATCGCCTGGATGCGCGAGCCGTCGCCCGACTGCAGGGACGCGAAGCAGAGCTTGCCGGTGTTGCGCGAGAACACCACACGACCCGCGATGCCCACGACGTCCTGGGTCTCCTCGCCGGTCTCCAGGTGCGCGTACTGCTCGCGCACGGCCGGGATCGTCGTGGTGATGGGGAGCTCGGCGGGGTACGCCTCGATGCCCGACTCCAGCAGCTTCGCCCGCTTGTCGAGCCGGACCTGTCGCTGCTCGCTGGTCTCCTGCTCGGCCAGGGCGGCGGCGTCGGCGATCGCGGTGTCGGGGGTGACGGTCTCGTCGGTCATGCGGGTGCGGCTCCGATGGTCGTGGGGGTCGGGGGAAATGCTACCCGCGCCGCGGTCCCGCCCCCGAACCGCTAGAGCGCCGACTGCCCGTCGGCGGCGGTCAGCGCGTTGTCGACGGCGGAGCGGACGAGCGCACCGAGGACACGACCCGGGTGTTCGACGCCGATGCCGGACAGGGTGCCGGCGGACTGGTCGACGATCGCGGTCGAGAAGCTCACGGCGGCCCGCACCGCATCGGCGTAGGCGGGCCGGTCGCCCTCGGCCACGACGAACGGTTCGGCCCCCATCTCGACCACGAGCGCCTGGGCGATCGGCAGCACGGGCGCCGGCGCGGTCACCGCGCAGTACGCGTCGCGCAGCCGGGACAGGTCGACGCTCGTGCCCGTGAAGGCCATCGCCGGGTGGATCGCGAGCGGGATCGCACCGGCTGCCATCGCCGGGGCGAGGATGCCGACGCCGTGGTCCGGGCTGGTGTGCACGACGAGCTGCCCCGGCTGCCAGATCCCAGCGTCCGCCAGACCCTGCACGAGCGAGGCGAGCTGGTCGTCCGGCACCGCGAGCAGCACGAGCTCGCTCCGCTCCACCAGGTCCGGCGTCGCGAGCACCGGGGCGCCGGGCAGCATGGCCTCGGCGCGGTCACGGCTCTCCTCGGACACGGCGGTCACCCCGACGACGGCGTGCTCCGCGTTCGCCAGGGCCGCTCCGAGGACGGGTCCGACCCGTCCGGCGCCGACGATGCCGACCCCGAGACGCCCGGCCCTCATCGTGCGGCTCCGGTCGGTGGGACGTCGCCCCAGCCGGGAGGGACGGTGGCGGACCGGTGGTCCGCCGTCGGTGCGGCAGGGGCTCCGGACCCGGCCACGGTGTCGGCCGCAGCGTGCGTGGCGGCCGCGGGACGGGCCTCCCGTTCGCGCCAGCGGTGGGTCGTGTCGACCGCGGCCGCTTCGACGGCACGCTGCGTCGTCTCCGACCACAGGCGCTGCGCGTCCCGCGCGTCGAGCGCGCCGACCCGGGCCGCCACCGGACCGGCCACGGTGTGGACGTGGACGGCTGCGAGCCGCAGGGCACGCTCGAGCGGGCCCTGCTCGACCTTGACGCTCTGCACCCGGGGCAGCGGCACGATGACGAGCGACCGCCACACGGCACCGAGCCGCAGCAGCACCGCACCCTGCACGAACCGGTAGCCGTTGCGCCGGAACGCGAACGGCCGGAGCCAGGCGCCGCGTCGTGGGGAGTGCACGAAGCCGCCGCGGCCGCCCGAGGTGGTCAGGCTGTCGTCGACGACGTCCACGGCTTCGGCAGCCCCTTCGCGCAGGGCTTCCTGCGAGGCCTCGGGGCCGGCGGCGACGGTGCCGACGAGCCCGGGCAGGATGATGTCGAGGACCTCGCGGACGTCCGCGGTGGTGCCCACCGGCAGCACGATCGAGGACACCTGCTGGTTGCTCGACGCCCCGTTGCCGGCGCTCGTCGCACGGTTGATGCGGATGTCCCACCAGCCGAACGGACGCCACAGCAGCGGCTGGGCGACGCTGACGGCGTGGATGCGGCCGGGCGGCAGCGTCTCGTTCGACGTCGAGACCAGCCCGAAGCCGATCCGGATGCCGTCGCGCGTCTCGGCGATCGTGTACTGCAGCGAACGGGAGAACTTGCGGACGTAGTAGCCGCCGGCACCGAGCACGGCGGGGAACAGCCCGAACAGCAGACCGTACTCACCGGTGACGGCGACGCTGACGATCATCGCCGCGATGACGAGCACCAGGAACAGCGTCGTGCCGGACAGCAGCATCGACGCGATGAGGCGACCGGGACGCACCCTGACGATGCGGGTCGCGTGCACGGCTGCCGGGTCGAGCTCGGGCGAGAACATCTCGTCGACGCGGTCCTGCAGTGCTCCGTGCGACTGCCGCGACGGACCGCCGTGGCCGTCGTCGTCCTTCGCGCCCGACGCGAGCACCAGGATCCGCTGCCGCAGGTCGTCGGCGGCGCGGGCCCCGAGGTAGGCGAGCTGCACGTTGGCGTCGTTGCCGGCCTGTGCGATCTCGAGCTTGGCGGTGCCGAACACCCGGGGCACGAGCGGCCGCTGGATGTTGATGCCCTGGATCCGGTCGAGCCGGGCCTTGCGGTGGTTCCGGAAGAGCACGCCCGAGCGCACCTCGACGATCTCGCCGGTGACACGGAACTCGTGCATGCGCCAGGACAGGTAGAACAGCCCGATCAGCACCAGGAGCAGCACCACGATGCCGAGCAGGACCCAGCCGACGGCACCGTGCTCGTACACGTACCGGACCGGGTCACCGTCCTCCTGCTGCTCGCCCGGGATGAAGAACTCGACGAGCTGGTCGCGCAGGCTGTTCAGCACGTAGCCGAGGATGACGATGAGGAAGATCCCGCCCTTGAGCAGCGGGGTGAGCGGGTGCAGGCGGTGCCACTCGCCGTCGGTCAGGGGCGCCGCCGCGGCGGCGTTGCCCCGGCTGGGCGGGGCGGGCGGAGCGGGTGGCGGGGTGCCCGGTCGGAAGGTCACGGACGACCCCTACAGTCCGGCGCGACGGGACTCGGCGAGCTCGACGAGGCGGTCGCGCAGCTCGTCGGCGTCCGCTGCGGGGACACCCGGGATCCGGACGTTCGTCGCGGCCGCGGCGGTCACGAACTTCAGCTCGCTCATGCCGAGCGCCCGGTCGAGCGGGCCGCGGGCGACGTCGACCAGCTGCATCCGGCCGTACGGGACCGCCGTGAAGCGCTGCCACATGAGCCCACGGCGCACGACCAGGTCGTCGTCGCGGAGCGCGTAGCCGATGGCACGGACCCGTCGGGGCGTCAGCGCGGCGGTGATCGCCGTGGTGACCGCGATGACGATGCCGATGGTGAGCCACACGGTGCCGGCTCCGGAACCGAAGGCGCCGGTGACGATCCCGATGAGCACACAGCCCGCGGTGAGCACGACGCCGATCACGAGCGTGGTGATGAGTTCGGTCCACACGAGCTTCGCGGACACCCGCTGCCAGGCGATCCCCCCGAGGCCGAGGCCGGGCTCGTCGAGTCGTTCACGCGGCATCGCGGGCCTCCTGGGGTTGCTCGGTCAGTTCACCGTCGTCGAGCCGTTGCGGGGATCGTCACGGTCGTCGTCGTCACCCGGAGGTGCGATGCACATGCGCTCCGCCACGAGTGCGCAGACCGTCAGGACGATCCCGCCCCCGACGGCGATCACGTTCGGCAGGGTCGAGCCTAGCGAAGGCGTCGCGGAACGGGTCAGCAGGTACAGCACGAGGCCGAGGGCGAACCCGCCCAGCAGCGTGCCGCAGATGCTGGACGCCTTCGCGAGCACGACGACCCGCGTCGCGTAGAGCGGGTCGACCGGCCGCTGGCGTCCGGCGCCGTCGCGTGCGTGTCGGCGCACCGGGCGCGCCATGAGCACGACGGCGACGCCGATGAACGCGAGCGTGATGCCGAGCGGGACCGAGAACAGGAACGTCGGCAGCTGGCGCGACGCCAGGACGGCGTCGAGCGCGAAACCGGCGACCACCGTCACGACGGCGATGCTGATCAGCGTGGAGGCACGGGTGGGCTTCATGCGCTGGTCGCGCTCCCCGCCGGCCGGGAGGCCCGTGCCGGCTCCGCGAACAGGCGCGGCTCGTCGACGCGCTCGGTGTCGTCGCTCACGGCGGTGAGCAGGTCGGCCACCGGTCCGGCACCGGGCAGGACGGCCTCGGGGTCGGCGTCGAGCCACGGGGCGAGCACGAACGCGCGCTCCGCTGCCCGGGGGTGCGGCACGACCAGGGTGTCCGTGGCGATCCGCAGGTCGTCCACCGCGACGATGTCGAGGTCCAGGGTGCGGTCGGCCCACCGGACCTCGCGCGTGCGGCCGTGCGCGTCCTCGATGCCGTGCAGGGCGTCGAGGAAGGCCTGCGGCTCGAGGTCGGTGTCGACGACCACGACGGCGTTCCGGTAGCGGGGCTTCGACGTGTCGAGGCCGTCGAGGGTGACGGCGACGGACTCGACCTCGCGGCTCGAGGCCACCGGCTCGACTCCGGGCAGGGCGGCGATCGCGGTGGCGGCGGCGCGGAGCGTGCTCCCCCGGTCGCCGAGGTTCGCTCCGAGGGCGACGACGACCCGGTGCGTCATGCTTCTTCCTCGTCCGGCACCGTGGCGCCGCGCGTGCGCCGGATGGTGATCGAGACGTCGGTGAACGGCACGGTGATCGGGGCCTGTGGCTTGTGCACCGTGACCTCCGTCGCCGACGCGGCACGGTGGGTGAGCACGGCCGCGGCGATGCGCTCGGCGAGCGTCTCGATCAGGTCGACCGGGTCGCGTTCGATCTCGGCGACGACCTGCTCGGCGAGGACGCCGTAGTGCACGGTGGCGTCGAGGTCGTCGCTGCTCGAGGCGGCGCGGGCGTCGAGCTCAACGGCGACGTCGACGACGAAGTCCTGGCCCTCCGCGCGCTCGTGGTCGAAGACGCCGTGGTGCCCGCGAGCGCGGACCCCGGTGAGGCGGATGGTGTCGTTCACGATCGAGCTGCCCTCCAGGCGTCCCAGACGTCGAGCACGGCACGGGTCGGTGCCGGGTCGTGCACGCGCACACCCCACGCGCCGCGTTCGGCAGCGAGCAGGCTGATGGCGGCTGTGGCGAGGTCGCGCTCCCTGGGCGGGGCGCCCTCCGGGCTCCCGACACCGTCGAGGAACCGCTTGCGTGAGGCGGCGACGAGCACCGGCAGGCCGATCGAGGCGAAGCGCTCGTAGCCGGCCAGGATCTCCCAGTTCTGCACGCCGTGCTTGGCGAAGCCGAGGCCCGGGTCGACGACGACCTGCTCCTGCCGGACGCCGAGCACGATGAGTTCGGCGACCCGGAGTTCGACCTCGCGCCGGACCTCCTCGACCGCGTGCGTGTACTCGGCGTTGCGGTACATCCGGTCGCTGTGGCCGCGCCAGTGCATGACGACGAAGCCGACCCCCGTCGACGCCACGACCCGGGCCATGTCCGGGTCGGCGAGGCCGCCGGAGACGTCGTTGACGATCGCGGCACCGAGGTCGACGGCACGCTCTGCAGTCGCGGCGTTCATGGTGTCGACGCTGACCGGGATCCCCTCGGCCACGAGCTGCTGCACGACCGGCAACACACGTTCCTGCTCGACCGGCACGGGCACGCGCTCGGAACCAGGGCGGGTGGACTCCCCACCGACGTCGATGACGTCCGCACCGGCGGCGACGAGGTCACGTGCGTGCTGCACGGCGGCGTCGTAGGCCTGGTGCAGCCCGCCGTCGCTGAACGAGTCGGGGGTGACGTTGAGGATGCCGAGCACCCGGGTGCGTTCCCCGGCCGGGCCACCGCGGTCGCGGCGACGGCCGGTCACGACCTCCGGCACCGGCTGGGGTGCACGGAGGTCGATCGCGACCGTCGCCGGTTCGGCGGCGGCGGCGCGGGCACGACTCACCTCGGCGAGTCGACGCTCTCGTCGCGTCGGCAGCTCGGTCATGCCGGCCTACGCGGGGGCGATACCCGGGTTGCCGAACGGGCGACGACGGGTCTTCGAGGTCGACTCGGAGTCCGACGGGTCCGCAGCGGTCGAGGCGGCCTTGCCGGGCACGTCGATCGCGGGCAGGTTGCTGACCGGGCGCTTGTCGCTGGAGAGCCACTGCGGGCGCTCCGGCAGCTTGCGGACGTCCTTGAAGATCTCCACGAGCTCCGGGGCGTCGAGCGTCTCCTTCTCGAGGAGCTCGCCGGCCAGGCGGTCGAGGATGTCGCGGTTGTCGTTGAGCACCTGGTAGGCCTCGTCGTGCGCGGCCTCGAGCAGGGCGCGGGTCTCGGCGTCGACCGTCTGGGCGATGGTCTCCGAGTAGTCGCGACCGGTGCCACCGCTCATGTCACGGCCGACGAACGGCTCGCTCGAGCCGGACCCGAGCTTGACGGACCCGACGGCCTGGCTCATGCCGTACTCGGTCACCATCTTGCGGGCGGTGCCGGTGGCCTTCTCGATGTCGTTCGAGGCGCCCGTGGTGGGGTCGTGGAACACGATCTCCTCCGCGACGCGACCACCCATGGCGTAGGTGAGCTGGTCGAGGAGCTCGTTGCGGGTGACCGAGTACTTGTCCTCGAGCGGCAGCACCATCGTGTAGCCGAGGGCACGGCCGCGGGGCAGGATCGTGATCTTGGTGACCGGGTCGGTGTGCCGCATCGCCGCTGCCGCCAGGGCGTGGCCGCCCTCGTGGTACGCGGTGATCAGGCGTTCCTGGTCGGACATGATCCGGGTCCGGCGCTGCGGGCCGGCCATCACACGGTCGACGGCCTCGTCGAGGGCACGGTTGTCGATGAGCTGCGCGTTCGAGCGGGCGGTCAGCAGGGCCGCCTCGTTCAGGACGTTCGCCAGGTCGGCGCCGGTGAAGCCAGGCGTCTTACGGGCGAGCAGCTCGAGGTCGACGCTCGCGGCGAGCGGCTTGCCCTTCGCGTGCACCTCGAGGATCTGCTTGCGACCGGCGAGCCCCGGGGCGTCGACGCCGATCTGGCGGTCGAAGCGGCCCGGACGCAGGAGCGCGGGGTCGAGCACGTCGGGACGGTTCGTCGCGGCGATGAGAATGACGTTCGTCTTGCCGTCGAAGCCGTCCATCTCGACGAGGAGCTGGTTCAGCGTCTGCTCGCGCTCGTCGTTGCCACCGCCGATGCCGGCACCACGGTGCCGACCGACGGCGTCGATCTCGTCGATGAAGACGATGGCCGGCGAGTTCGCCTTGGCCTGCTCGAAGAGGTCGCGGACACGGCTCGCACCGACACCGACGAACATCTCGACGAAGTCCGAACCGGAGATCGAGTAGAACGGCACGCCGGCTTCACCCGCGACGGCGCGGGCGAGCAGGGTCTTGCCGGTTCCGGGAGGGCCGTAGAGCAGCACGCCCTTCGGGATCTTCGCCCCGACGGCCTGGAACTTCGCGGGCTCCTTGAGGAACTCCTTGATCTCGTGCAGTTCCTCGATCGCCTCGTCGGCACCCGCGACGTCGGCGAACGACACCTGCGGGTTCTCCTTGTTGTTGATCTTGGCCTTCGACTTGCCGAACTGCATGACCTTCGAGCCGCCGCCCTGGGCGCTCGAGAGCAAGAACCAGAAGAGGGCACCGATGATCAGGAACGGCAGGAGGATGCCGAGCAGCGACAGGAACCAGTTGCCCTGGGCGACGCGGTCGTTGTAGCCGTCGGGCAGGTTGGCGTCGTTGACGGCCTGCACGACCTCTTCGCCACGGGGCGTGGAGTAGTAGAACTGCTCCTGCTTGTCGCCGTCCTTCAGGACGAGGTCGACCCGCTGCTCGGTGGAGTTGATGGTCGCGGACGAGACCTTGTCATCCGACAGCTGTTCGAGACCCTTCTGGGTGTCGATCTCTTGCGTGCTGCCCTGGCTGATGACGCTCCAGCCGATGAAGATGCCCGCCAGCGCGATCAGCACGTAGAGGTACGGGCCGCGGAAGATGCGCTTCAAGTTCATGTGATCCGGGCGCGAGTGCCCGACACCTTTCTCTGCCGAAGTTGCGTGCTGATCAGCATACGGCCGCGATTCTGTGGCGAGAATGGGTGTCCTCTGCGGGCGAACTCACCCCCGGGCCAGAGTCGGCCGAGTGCGACCCGAGCGCAGCGGTCCCTGCGTCAGGAGTAGACGTGCGGAGCGAGGACGCCGACGCCGCGCAGGTTGCGGTAGCGCTCGTCGTAGTCCAGGCCGTACCCGACCACGAACGCGTCGGGGATGTCGAAGCCGACGTACTTCACGTCGACCTCGACCTTGGCGGCCTCGGGCTTGCGCAGCAGGGCGACGATCTCGACGCTCGCGGCACCACGGGACTGCAGGTTCTGCTTGAGCCACGACAGGGTGAGACCGGAGTCGATGATGTCCTCGACGATCAGGACGTCGCGGCCGTGCAGGTCGGTGTCGAGGTCCTTCAGGATCCGCACCACGCCGGACGACTTCGTGCCGGAGCCGTACGACGACACCGCCATCCAGTCCATCCGCGCCTGCATCTTGAGGTGGCGCGAGAAGTCCGCCATCACCATGACGGCACCCTTGAGCACCCCGACGAGCAGCGGGTCGCGGCCCGCGTAGTCGGCGTCGACGACCGCCGCGAGCTCGGCGAGCTTCTCGTCGATCTGCTCGGGGGTGAAGAGCACTTCGGACAGGTCTGCCTGGACGTCGGAGAGTTCCACCACGCCAGCCTAACCGGCGCTGAACTCGATGCGGTCGCCGGTCCGCGCCGCACGGACGCCCGGCAGGTCGATCGGGCCCTGTCCACTCCAGTCCGTGACGAGCCGGCAGACCTCGAGCGTCTGCACGCGCGACAGCGTCACCCCGAACTCACTCTCCACCGCCAGGCGCACGAGTCGCTGCCGGAGCGCCGGCGGGTTCGCCCCGAGCGCCCGGACCGACAGCGAGATGCCCGCCTCGGAGTGCTCGGCGATGTCCTCCGCGATCTCCTCGGCGAAGTGGTCGAGGGCCGCGGAGTCCTCGCGCAGCTGGTCGGCCGTCCGGGCCAGGGCCTCGGGAACCCCGGCACCGAGCTCCCGTTCGAGCACCGGGAGCAGGGTGTTCCGCACCCGCACCCGCGCGTACGCGGGGTCGTCGTTCTGCGGGTCGTGCCACGGCGCCAGCCCCGCCGCGGCGCACGCCTGCCGGGTTGCGTGGCGCCGGACCGACAGGAGCGGCCGGCCGTACGCCGGACCGCCGTCGCGTCGAGCGAGCGGTTGCATGCCGGACAGGCTGTCCGGCCCGCTGCCGCGCAGCAGGCCGAGCAGCACGGTCTCGGCCTGGTCGTCCAGCGTGTGGCCCAGCAGCACCAGGGGCGACCCGGTGGCGGCCGCGACCTCGGCGATCGACGCGTGGCGGGCCTCCCGGGCGGCGCCTTCCGGACCACCGTCGGAGCCGACCGTGACCCTGCGGACCGTCACCGGGTCGAGTCCCAGCTCGGATGCCTGCCGGGAGGCGCGGCTCGCGACCGCCTCGGAGCCCGCCTGGAGCGCGTGGTCGACGACCACTGCTCCGGCCCGCAGACCCTGCTTGCCCGCTTCGAACGCGGTGGCCGCCGCCAGGGCGAGGGAGTCCGGTCCGCCGCTCAGTGCGACGAGCACCAGGTCGCCTGCGGCGACCACGCCGTCGTCGACGGCTGCGGCGAGCAGGTCGCGGACGGCCAGGCGGGTCTCGGCGACGGCGGGGTCGAGCCGGGGACGCGGAGAGTTCACCCGGTAACGTTAGCCGCGCTTTCGCAACACACGACAGTCCCCGAAGCAGACACAGGAGCGCAACATGGCCGCGTACGACGTCGTCGTCGAGATCCCCAAGGGCAGCCGCAACAAGTACGAGGTGGACCACGAGACCGGTCGCGTCTACCTCGACCGCGTGCTGTTCACCTCGTTCGTCTACCCCACCGACTACGGGTTCTTCGAGAAGACCCTGGCCGACGACGGTGACCCCGTGGACGCGCTGCTGCTGCTCGAGTTCCCGACGTTCCCCGGCGTCGGCGTCAAGGTCCGCCCCGTCGGCGTCTTCAAGATGAGCGACGAGGCCGGCAACGACGAGAAGGTCCTCGTCGTCCCCGCCAAGGACCCGCGCTGGGCGCACATCCAGGACATCTCGGACGTGCCGGAGCAGACGAAGGCCGAGATCGCGCACTTCTTCGAGCGCTACAAGGACCTCGAGCCGAACAAGTGGGTCAAGGCCGAGGGCTGGGGCGACGCCGCCGAGGCCGAGCGGATCGTGCAGGCCGGTCAGGCCGCGTACGTGCCCGGCTCGCACTGACGATCCCCTGACGACGAACGGCGCCCGCTCTCCATCCGGAGGGCGGGCGCCGTTCTGTGGTGGTGCTGTTGCGCGGCGCGGCGCGTGCGGGGGCAGGGCGTGCGGGGGCACGCGGGGCGTGCGGGAGCGCGCCTGGTGGAAACGGGCGTACCGGGTGGAGACGGGCGTACCGGGTGCGCTGATCCGTGCAGGTACGCCCGATCCCGCTTGCTACCGCAGCCGCTCTGGGAAAGAACGGGCACACCGGGAGCGGGCTACAGGGAACCGCTCGGGCGGGCGACGTACGGCATGAGCTGGTTCGGCAGCCAGATCGCGCGCTCGACGACGCCGACGCCGGGGCGAGCAGCCTCGACCATGGTGCCGTAGCTCGTCACGATCGAGTCGTGGTACGCCCCCGAGGCCGTGCCGTTCGACGAGTAGAACAGGATGTCGCCCGGCTGGCGCTGGGACAGCGGGACGAGGCGGCCGATCGACTTGAAGTAGTTGTACTGCCAGACCACGTTGTGCCCACCGGTCGCGATGCCCTGCGAGCTGTAGGCCATCATCACGAGGCCGGAGCAGTCCCAGGTGTTCGGGCCGGCACCGCCGAGGACGTACGCCTTGCCGAGCTGCCCACGGGCGTAGGAGATCGCGCCGGCGGCCTTCGACGGGCTGCTCGGGGCCGGAGCGGGGGCAGGGGCGGGCGCGGGAGCTGGGGCGGGAGCCGGCTTGCTCGGCGTGCTCGGCTTGCTCGGGGTGCTCGGCTTCGCGGGGGTGCCGGGGTTCGACGGGGTGCTGGGCTTGGACGGCGTGCTCGGCACGGCCGGGGTGGAGGTCCCGCCGGAGGCGCTGCCGCCGGTGTTCCCGGTGGTGCTTCCGCCAGAGGTACCGCCGTCGCTGCCAGAGCCGGTGCTGCCCGTGTCGCCCGCGTTGCTGCCGCCGGTGGCGTTCCCGGTGCCGGCATCGCGCGTCTGCTTCGCGATGGCCGCCGCGGCTGCCTTCGCCTGCTGCGCACTCCAGTACGCGGTCTCCGTCGCGACGCTCGTGCCCTTCAGGTACGCGAGCTGGCGCAGGACCTCGTCCTGCTGGTCCTGTTCCTCCTGCACCCGAGCCTGGGCGTCGGCGGACACGTCGTTCGCGGTGGCGAAGGCGGTCTTCGTCGTCTCGGTCGCCTTGCTCAGGGCCTTCTCGGCCGCGGACTGCTGCGCTGCGAGGGACTCGACGGTCTTCTGGTCAGCGCGTGCCTCGGCCAGGACCGTCGCGGAGCGCTCGGACAGGTGCGACATCGTGCCGACGCGGTAGAGCAGGTCCTTCGAGTCCGACGAGTCCATGAGCATCGTCGTCGACAGGTCACCGCCGCCCGTTCGGGACAGCTCGACCACGAGCCCGGCGACCTGGCCCGCCGAGTCGTCCGCCCGGTCCTTCGCGCGCTTCGACTGCGCGGACAGGTCGGTGAGGGTGTCCTTCGCCTCCTGCTGCTGCGACGCCGCGAGGGCGTACGCCTGCCCGGCCTGCTGCTCGGCGACACCGGCCCGGTCGGCGGCGTCCTGCAGCGCGCCGAGCCGGTCGCTCAGCTCGTCGACCGTCTGCTGAGCGTCGGCCGCGTCGGACTTGGCGGCCTTGACGTCGTCCCAGGACGGACCAGAGGGTGCGGCCTGGGCCGGTCCGGCGATGACGACCGACAGGCCGATGCCGAGCACGGCGATGGTCGCGATCCCGCAGGAGAACGAGCGAGCGGTGGTGGTCATGACGTGGGTCGACGCCTTCTGGTGGCGCTGATGCTCATACCGAGATCCCCCGCGCTGCCATGAAGGGGACCGGGTCGACGGCGGCGCCGTTGATCCGGGTCTCGAAGTGGAGGTGGCACCCGGTCGACCAGCCGGTCGAGCCGATCTTGGCGATCTGCTGACCCGCGGTGACGTGCTGGCCGGCGGTGACCATGATCCCGCCGTCGACGACGTGGCCGTACGCGGTGGAGATGCCGCCGCCGTTGTCGAGGATGACCTCGTTGCCGTAGCCGCCGCCGTTGCCGGCGAAGGTGACGGTGCCGTCGTGTGCCGCGTAGATCGGGGCGTAGCAGGCCGGGGCCAGGTCGACGCCGGCGTGCAGGGCGCTGACGTGCGTGTAGGGGTCGACGCGGTAGCCGTAGGGGCTCGTCTGGAACCCGCCCGCGGGTCGGACCCAGCCCGCCGGGTTGGCACTGCCGCCACCGGTGCCGCCCTGGCTGGTCGCCGCGGCCTTGGCTGCTGCCTTCGCGGCGGCTGCGGCGAGGCGGGCCTGGCGTGCCTTCTCGGCGGCGACGCCCTTGCGGTAGTCGGCCTCGACGCCGCGCTGCTTCGAGGTGAGCGCGGTGAGCTGCGCCTCGAGCCGGGCCTCGTTGTCGTTCTGGGCGTCCACCGCGGTCTGTGCGGCGTCGGCGGCACCCTGCGCCTGCTGCATCTTCGACTGTGCGGCGTCGGCGAGGTCCCCGAGGGCCTGCTTGGCTCGGTCGGCCTTGTCGGCGAGGCCCTGGGCCACACCGCGGTCCTGCGAGGCCTGCGCGTAGATGCCCTCGGACTGCTCGCTGAGCTTCGACATGGCACCGAGCTCGTAGAGCAGGTCGCCGGAGTCGGACGGGTGCGTGAGGATGTCCGTCGTCACGTCGTCACCGCTGGTCCGACCGAGCTGGGCGGCGAGCTGACCGGCCTGCTCCTCGGACCGCGCGGCGGTCTGCTCGGCGTCGTCGGCCTGCGACTGGAACTTCTTCTGCTTGAGCGTCGCCTCGTCGTACTTGTTCTGCGCGGCCTGGTACGCCTCGCCCGCGGCCTGTGCGGCCTTCTGCTTGGCAGCCGCCTCGCTCTTCAGCGACGAGATGAGCGACTTGATCTCGCTGACCTTGGCCTGCTGGGCGCTGGTCGACGACTTCGCCTGCTGCACCTCGTCCCAGCTGGGGTAGCTCGCGGCGCTGGCGGACGACGTCGGGGCGATGGCCGCGAGCGCGCCGGCCGTGAGCGCGACGGCGACCGCGGCGGCGATCAGGCGGCTGCGGGAGCGGAGGGACAAGGGAGTGGAGGTCGACATGTATCTCGATTTCGTAACAGCGCGGCAAGGCTCACGCACGTAACACTGTTAACAGGTGCAACAGTAACAACACGGGTCGCAGGCTCGACAGCCCCTCGGACGAGGGGTGCGACCGCCGACGATGCTCGCACCGGCAGCATCGGAGACCCGTGCGCGGACGCCGCGACACGCCGGGGATGCACGGTTGGCGGGGTCGGATTTGTGAAACCCGGGGGGCGTCCGTATGCTTGTCCATCGGTAGCGCGATGCACTGCTTGCGGCCCTATCGTTTAGTGGCCTAGGACACCGCCCTTTCACGGCGGCAGCACGGGTTCGAATCCCGTTGGGGTCACTCCTTGAGTGAGCGAGCAAGTAGTACTGAACAACACCACAGCAAGACACAACACGCAGTACCCACAACACAACATGGCCCTGTAGCGCAGCTGGTTAGCGTGCCGCCCTGTCACGGCGGAGGTCGCGGGTTCAAGTCCCGTCAGGGTCGCCACGGCTGGATAGCTCAGTTGGTAGAGCGTTCGACTGAAAATCGAAAGGTCCACGGATCGATGCCGTGTCCAGCCACCGGTGAAGGCCCCCTGCTTCGGCAGGGGGCCTTTTCCGTTGTCCGGCCGGTGTGACGTCGTTCGCAGAACACCGGTGTTCGCGCATCGAACCGCGGCAGGCGCGTGTGCAACGGGCGAACACCGGTGTTCTGCGGAGGGGCTAGGCCTCGCGGGTCTTCGGGCTGCTGTCGTTCGTCTTCGCGGGGTCGCGCTCGACCACGGCACCCAGGGCATCGTCGATCCGCGACATGAGTTCCGCCGGGATCGTGACGCCGGCGGCGCCCGCGTTGTCGTGCACCTGCTCCGGGCGCGATGCCCCGATGATGGCGCTCGCGACGTTGTCGTTCTGCAGGACCCACGCGACCGCGAGCTGCGCCATCGACAGGTCGAGCTCGTCGGCGACCGGCTGCAGCTCCTGCACCGAGGAGAGCACCTCGTCACGCATGAACCGCTTGATCATGTCCGCGCCGCCCTTGTCGTCGGTCGCGCGGGAGCCCTCGGGCAGGGGCTGACCCGGCTTGTACTTGCCGGTGAGCACCCCCTGGGCGATCGGGGACCAGACGATCTGCGAGATGCCGAGTTCCTTCGAGGTGGGGACGACCTCGTCCTCGATGACCCGCCACAGTGCCGAGTACTGCGGCTGGTTCGAGATGAGCTGGAAACCGAGGTCCTTCGCGAGCGCAGCACCGGCCCGCAGCTGGTCCGCGGTCCACTCGCTGACGCCGACGTACAGGACCTTGCCCTGGCGCACGATGTCGGCGAAGGCCTGCATCGTCTCTTCGAGCGGGGTCTCGTGGTCGTAGCGGTGCGCCTGGTACAGGTCGACGTAGTCCGTCTGCAGCCGCTGCAGCGATCCGTCGATCGACTCGAGGATGTGCTTGCGGGACAGCCCGGTGTCGTTGTGGCCCTTCGGACCGGTCGGCCCGAACACCTTCGTGGCGATCTCGAGGGACTGGCGCCGCTCCCCCTTGAGCGCTTCACCGAGGACCGTCTCCGCGCCGGTGTTGGCGTAGACGTCGGCGGTGTCGAACGTCGAGATGCCGACCTCCAACGCCGCCTTGACGCAGGCGATGGCCGCGTCGTTCTCGACCTGGGAGGCGTGGGTGAGCCAGTTGCCGTAGGTGATCTCGGAGACCTTGAGGCCCGAGTTGCCGAGGTAGCGGTACTCCATGTGCGTGTCACTCCTGTCGTGGGGCGCGTCGGTGCGACCCGAACCGTGACGGTAGTCCGACGTCGTCGCCGCGTACTCGGCAACGCGACACAGCACTGTACGCTGATGTTTCAGAAGTGGTGGGGAAAGACGAAACCCCGGCGATGTGGCCTGGGCCAGTGATCGTTCCGGGGTCTTCGCCGACAACGGTAGCAGACAGGGGCGCGATGCAGGAAGACGAGCTCGAACGGCTGATCACCCGAGAGCGTCTCCGCTCGTACACGGAGCAGACCGGATCCGCGACCATGGCGTTGCGGCTGTACGAGTGGAACACGCGAGCCGCAGCTTCCGTCATGGAGCTCACCGGCGCCGTGGAGATGTTCGCGCGCAACGCGCTCGACCGCGAACTCCGCGCCTGGGCGGCGGCTCGCACCGGGGCGTCCTGGTTCGACATCGCCCCGTTGGACCATCGTGGACGGACTGACTTGGCGAAGGCACGGGCACGAGCCAGTCCAGACGGACGTCGTGACGAAGTCCACGGAAGGGTGATCGCGGGACTCAGCTTCGGGTTCTGGCGTTACCTCGTCGAGTCGCGGTACCTGACCGCACTGTGGACGCCTGCGCTCTCCGGGGCTTTCCCCGACGGGCCTGCAGACTCATTGACCCGTCAACGCGAGGTCCGGCGCCGACTGCAACAGCTGCACTTCGTGCGCAACCGGGCTGCGCACCACGAGCCCATCCACGCGCGAGACCTGCAGCGGGACCACGACTACGCGGTTGAGCTGCTCGGGTGGATCAGCCCGCACGCGGCGAGCTGGGCCGCGGAGACCACCTCGCTGCACGTCGTGCTCCGCGCCCGCCCTGACGTGGGGGTGCAGGATCAGTAGGAGTGCGGCACGGAGAGGTGCAGCCAGGAGCGAGGGAGCATCCATGACCGGAGCGAGCGTGTTGTTCATCGGCGGGAGCGGCGTCATCAGCGCCGCCTGCGTCCGGGAAGCCGTCGAGCAGGGGTTCGACGTCACCGTGCTCAACCGGGGGACCACCGGGGGCAGGCCGATCCCGGAGGGCGTGACGCGCCTCCAAGCCGACGTGTCGGACCGCAGCGCACTGGCGGACGCACTCGGCGACCGCCACTTCGACGTGGTCGTGAACTGGATCGCCTTCACACCCGACCAGGTGCAGGCCGACGTCGACTTCTTCGCCGGACGGACGCGGCAGTACGTGTTCATCAGCTCGGCCTCGGCGTACCAGACGCCGGCGACGCACCTGCCGATCACGGAGTCGACGCCGATGAAGAACCCGTACTGGCAGTACTCGCGCGACAAGATCGCGTGCGAGGAGCTGCTGGTGCAGGCGTACCGGGAGCAGGACTTCCCGGTGACGATCGTGCGGCCGTCGCACACCTACGACGAGACGAAGCTGCCGCTGACCGGCGGCTGGACCGCGGTCGCGCGGATGCGGGCCGGCAAGCCGGTCATCATCACCGGGGACGGCACCTCGCTGTGGACCCTGACGCACAGCCGTGACTTCGCGGTCGCGTTCACGGGGCTGCTCGATCGTGCCGAGGCGATCGGCGAGCCCTTCACGATCACGAGCGACGAGGCGCCGACGTGGAACGCCATCGCGCACGAGATCGCTGCGGCGGCGGGCGTCGATGACCTGCGGATCGTGCACGTGCCGGCGGACGCGATCAACGCGGTCGACCCCGAGTGGGGCGCGGCGCTGCTCGGCGACAAGGCGAACAGCTCGGTGTTCGACAACAGCAAGGTCCGGGCGCTCGTGCCGTGGTACCGGCCGCGCACCACCTACCGGCAGGGTGTGCGTGAGGTCATCGCCTGGTACGAGGCGCACCCCGAGGAGCAGGTCGTCGACGAGCGGCTCGATGCCCTGATGGACGAGTTGGCGGCGCGCTGGGCGGTGTGAGCCGCACTCGGTGGCGGGCGCCGGCGCCGACGGCCCGGCGCACGCAAGACACCGGTGTTCGCGCTCCGCACCGCGGAATGCGGGGGTTCAACGCACGAACACCGGTGTCCCGCGGATCAGATCAGGCGCGCGCCGCCAGGACGTCGGCCAGGGTTCCGATCGCGAAGCGCACCTCGTCGTCGGTGACGACCAGGGGCGGCGCGAAGCGGATCGTCGACCCGTGGGTGTCCTTCACCAGGAGCCCGCGGTCGGCGAGGTCCTTCGCGATCGCCTTGCCGGTACCGAGCGCGGGGTCGATGTCGATCCCGGCCCAGAGACCGGCCACGCGGTGCGACACGACGCCGTGCCCGAGGAGGTCGTCGAGCAGGCCGCGCAGCAGCGGTTCGCCCTCGAGGGCCCGCTGCTGGAACGTGCCCTCACCGAGCATCGCCACGACCTCGGCGCCGACGGCTGCGGCGAGCGGGTTCCCGCCGAAGGTCGATCCGTGCTCGCCGGGGCGCAGGACACCGAGGACCTCGCGCGAGCCCACCACCGCGGACACCGGCACGATCCCACCGCCGAGTGCCTTGCCGAGCGTGATGAGGTCGGGCCGGACGCCGACGCGTTGCACGGCCAGGGTGTGGCCCGTCCGCCCGAGGCCGGACTGGATCTCGTCGGCGACGAACAGCGCACCGAACTCGTCGCAGACCTCCCGGACGGACGACAGGTACGAGGCCGGCGGGATGACCACGCCGCCCTCGCCCTGGATCGGCTCGAGCAGCACGGCGACGACGGTCTCGTCCATCGCCTCGCGCAGGGCAGCGGCATCGCCGTACGGCACCGTGCGGAAGCCCGGCGTGAACGGCCCGAAGTCGCCGCGTGCCGAGGGGTCGTCGGAGAACGAGATGATCGTCGTGGTGCGGCCGTGGAAGTTCCCGGACGCGACGATGATCGTCGCCCGCTCGGACGGCACGCCCTTGACGCGGTAGCCCCAGGCGCGGGACACCTTGATCGCGGACTCGACGGCCTCGGCGCCGGTGTTCATCGGCAGGACCATCTCGGTCTCCGTCAGCGCTGCCAGTGCTGCGGCGAACGGCCCGAGCTGGTCGTTCACGAACGCGCGGCTCGTGAGCGTCACCCGGTCGAGTTGCGCCCGTGCGGCGTCGAGCAGCCGCGGGTTGCCGTGGCCGAAGTTCACCGCCGAGTACGCGGCGAGGCCGTCCAGGTACTGCTTCCCGTCGACGTCGGTGACGGTCGCTCCGGCGCCCGACGCGATGACGACGGGCAGCGGGCTGTAGTTGTGCGCGAGGGCGCGGTCCTCGACGGCGAGCGCCGCCGCGGTGTTGACCCCGAGCGACGCTGCCGCCGACATCAGCTGACCCCGAGCGAACGCGCGACCGAGGTGCCGGTGCCGACCGGGTGCAGGTCGAGCGTGCAGCACTTCACACCGCCACCGCCGAGCAGCAGCTCGGACAGGTCGACGCCGATCGGGTTGTAGCCCTTCTCACGCAGCTGCGACGCGAACGTGGTCGCGCGCGACGCGATCACGACGTTGTACCCGTCCGAGTACGAGTTCAGACCGAGGATCGCGGCGTCCTCCTCGGTCGCGATGATCGCGTCGGGGAAGCGCTCGCGCAGGATCGCCAGCGACGGCTCGTCGAAGGCGCTCTCCAGGTAGGCGATGTTCGACGTACCGTCAGCCGCGGGCTCCGGGTCGAGCACGGCGATGGCGGTGTCGAGGTGGTAGAAGCTCGGGTTGATGAGCTTGAGCGTGACGACCTCGCGGCCGTAGATCGTCGCGAGCTCGTCGTGGGAGGTGCTGTCCGACCGGAAGCCCGTGCCGGCGAAGATGGTGTCCCCGATGAGCAGGAAGTCACCCTCGCCCTCGTTGGTCTGCTCCGGCTCTGCGACGGTCAGGCCGGCCTGGCGGAACCAGTCCATGTACGCCGGGCCCTCGGGCTGGCGCTCGGGGTACTGGAACTTCGCGCCGTACGCGATGCCGTCGAGGACGAACCCGCCGTTGGCCGCGTAGACCATGTCCGGCAGACCGTCGATGGGGTCGATGTACGAGATGTCGAAGCCGAGCTGCTCGTAGACGGCGACGAGCGACTCCCACTGCTCGACGGCCTTCGACGTGTCGGTCGGCTCCTCCGGGTGCATCCACGGGTTGATCCGGTAGCTCACGGTGTAGAAGTCCGGCTTGCACATCAGGATCGTGCGCTTCGTGGCGACACGCGCCGGAGCGGCGGGAGTGGCGGGTGCGGTGTTCGACATCAGTCCTCCGAGGACCGGGGTCCGAGCCTGCCAGGAACCACCACTGAAGAGATGCTCCGGCGAGATGCAGGCTCACTCGCCGTAGCGGACCAGGTCGACGCCACTCAGAAGTCTGGCATGAACCGTCCGACGAGTGCAGTCCCCCGCCTGCGGGACCGTGACACCCGTTCGGGTGACGCACGTTTCGTGCGCGAGACCCACCGGCCTCGCAACAAGTCCGCGTACGATGGGGACAAATGGATACGCTCGACCACCGCATCCTGGATCAGCTCCGGGACAACGCCCGCGCCGGCTACGGCGACATCGGGTCGGTGGTCGGACTCTCGGCCTCGGCCGTCAAGCGCCGTGTCGACCGGCTGGTCGGTGACGGCGTCATCCAGGGCTTCACGATCAAGGTCGACCCCGCCGTCGAGGACCGCGGCACCGAAGCCTGGGTCGAGCTGTACTGCCGCGGCACCGTCTCGCCGGACGAGCTGCGTGCCCTGCTCGACACCGTCCCCGAGGTCATCGACGCCGGCACGGTCACCGGCAGCGCCGACGCCGTCGTGCACATGCGCTCGAAGGACCTGTCCGCGCTCGAGGAGGCGCTCGACAAGGTCCGCCTCGCACCCCAGGTCGACCACACCCGCTCCGCGATCGTGCTCTCCAAGCTCGTCAGTCGAGAGACCGCGTAACGTCCCACGCATGGGACGGAAGATGGTCTGGAGGCGCGGCTCGGCACCCACGAGATCGCGCCCGGCCCGGCAGCTGGTCACCGCTGCGAGCGTCGCCTACGTCGCGAACTGCCTGTGGGGCACCGCGGTCGCCGTGCGGCTGATCCGCACGAAGAAGCTCCGCGTCGTGCACCACGGCCTGTTCGTCGTGACCGCGACCCTGACCGGCGTCGCCGCGACGACCCCCGCGTGGACGCGCGACCGGACCGCGCTGTTCCTGCTGCCGGCACTCGTGCCCCTGGCGGTCGCTCCACGCACCGACCCGCGCTCCGGAGCACACTGGAAGGTCGCGGTCGCCGCCGCACCGTCCTACCTGGGGGCCGTGCTCGCACGCAGGCGATCAGAGAGGTGAGCAGTGGAGCTGTTCGAGGCCATCCGACGACGACGCACGACGAACGGGCCGTTCCTGCCCGATCCGGTGTCGGACGAGCACCAGCGGCTGCTCATGGAGCTCGCCGGCCGGGCACCGTCGCAGCTCAACAGCCAGCCGTGGCGCTTCGTGCTGATCGAGGAACGCCAGACGATCGACCGCGTCGCCGAGATCAGCGGCAGCTCGATGACCCGCACCATGGCCGAGGGCACGTTCTTCGAGCGGTACAAGCCGTACTTCCGGTTCTCCAAGGCCGAGATGGACTCCCGACGCGACGGCATGCTCTTCGACAAGCTCCCCGGGCCGCTGCGGCCGTTCACGAAGCAGGTGTTCACGAAGCGCGGGCAACTGCTCATGAACACGCTCCGGGTGCCGCAGACCCTGGGTGAGGAGAACCGGAAGCTCGTCGCCGGGTCACCGCTGCTGCTCGGCGTGATGCTCGACCGTCACGAGTACCGGAAGGAGGAGCTGTCCGGCTTCTACTCGGTGTTCAGCATGGGCGCGGCGATGGAGAACATCTGGCTCGCGACGACCGAGCTCGGCCTAGGGATCCAGTTCGTGTCCTTCCCGATGGAGACCCCCGGCGCGTGGGAGGAGATCGAGGGACTGCTCCGTGTGCCCGAGTCGCTCGAGCTGATGGCCGTCTACCGGATCGGGTACCTGCCGCCGGAACGACGACGGCCGGCCATCGACTGGACGTCGAGCGAACGCAAGCGACCCTCGCAGTACGTGTTCCGCGGCACCTGCGACACCCCGCAGCAGGGGTGGGACGACGCACCCGTCGCAGCCCACATCGAACCGGAGGCGACCACATCGTGATCGACACCCGACCAACTCAGAGCACCCCGGGCCTCCCGGCTGTCGCCCCCGGCCTGCCGGGCCGCCCCTGGATCTCGCAGGACTGGCTCGACGTCGTCTTCGTGCACTGGCGCGTCGACGTGTCGGCGGTGGCGCCGCTGCTGCCGGCCGGAACGCGGCCCGACACGATGGCGCTCGACGGCACCGACGACGGGGTGACCACCTGGGTGGGCCTCATCGCGTTCCGGTTCGAGGACACGCGGTTCCCGCCGTTCTCGACCGGGAGCATCGGCGACTTCGTCGAGCTGAACGTCCGCGTCTACACGGTCGACGAACAGGGGCAGCGCGGGGTGGTGTTCCTGTCGCTCGACGCCGGCAAGCTCCTGCCGACCATCGGCGCACGCGTCGCGACCGGACTGCCGTACCGGTGGGCGGTCGCCCAGTCGCGTAGCGGTGACGGCCGCGTCGGGTACGCGATGCGTCGCCACGGTACCCACCTGCGGTCGATGCTCGACGTCCATGTGGGCGAGGCGCTCGACGAGCCGGGGCCGCTCGAGACGTTCCTGACGGCGCGGTGGGGCATGCACGTGCACCGGGCCGGGCGGACGCGGTTCTGGCCGAACGAGCACGAGTCGTGGCCGTTGCACCGGGCCTCGGTGGTGTCGCTGCGGGACGACCTGGTCGGGGCAGCCGGGCTGCCCTTCGGGCTGACGGAGCTCGAGCCGGACTCGGTGCTCTACTCGCCGGGGGTCACGACGCGGTTCGGTCGGGGACGCTGAGGCCGGACGACGTCAGTCGAAGGGTGCTCGGCGCGCGACGACGAACTGATGGACGGCCTCCGCGGCGCTGATCACCGCGAAGGCAATGCCGAACGTCCAGAAGGTGTTCCGGTAGTCGGGGAGATCAGCGAGCGTCAGGCCGAGGACCGCCAGGACGACGCAGCACACGGCGACCGCGAGTGCCGTCCATGCAACGACGAGGCGATCGATCCGCGGCACGGATCGCGCGAAGCGGAACGCCGTCGGGACGCCGACGAGCACACCGAACAGGGCGCCGAAGGGGAACCCGACGGTCAGGGTGGTGACCGACACGATGCCGACGCTCACGACCG
The DNA here is from genome assembly GCF_903970855.1 of Curtobacterium sp. ME12. NCBI lineage: Bacteria > Bacillati > Actinomycetota > Actinomycetes > Micrococcales > Microbacteriaceae > Curtobacterium > Curtobacterium sp. ME12. The sequence continues at coordinate 172,397 of NZ_CAJCKD010000001.1, read as the reverse complement.
CGACGACTACGCGGGTGACGTGGGACCGCCACGAGGCTTCGCGGCTCTGCTCGTCGTACGCGCGCAGACCCGTCACGAGCAGGGCAACTGCGCCGACGGTCGTCACCAGTGCGGCGGACACCCCGACGATGAGGGCCAACGCACCACCGAAGGCGATGCCGAGGGCGACGTGCGCGGCGGCGAGGAGCAGGGCGAGGACCGGGTACAGCCAGACCTCGAGCGGCCGGGTCGGTGTGTTGAGGACCCAACCCGGCGGCGTCTCCTCTGCGGGGTCGTCGGTATCGGGGTCTCGGGTCTCCACCTGGCCATGATGTCCGATCGGTGCGTGCGTGGTTCGGTACGGCGACTTCGGGGGACAGCGGCTGAGTGGTGCACGGTCGACCGCAGGTACAAGGGAGCCATGACTCGAGTGGCAGTGGTGACCGGTGGATCCGCAGGACTGGGACGGGCGACCGTCCGGGAGCTCGCCGCACGGGGGTGGGACGTGGCCGTCCTGGCCCGCGGTCAGGAGGGCGTCGACGCCGCGGCCGCCGAGGTCGAGGCCGCCGGACGCCGGGGACTGGCCGTCGCCGTCGACGTGTCCGACCGTCAGGCCGTCGAGGCCGCTGCCGACCGGATCGAGCGGGAGCTCGGACCGATCGACCTGTGGGTGAACGGCGTCATGGTCGGCGTGTTCGGCAAGTTCCTCGACACCGCGCCGGAGGACTTCGAACGGGCGCTGCACGTCACGTACCTGGGGTTCGTGAACGGGACCCGGGCCGCACTGTCGCGGATGGTCCCGCGTGGCCGTGGCCACGTCATCCAGGTCGGGTCGGCGCTCGGGTTCCGCGGCATCCCCCTGCAGGCCGCGTACTGCGGTGCGAAGCACGCGATCGTCGGGTTCACCGAGTCCGTCGTCTCCGAGCTCCGCGAGCAGGGCAGCAAGGTCCGGGTCTCCCGCGTGGACATGCCGGCGCTCAACACGCCCCAGTTCCAGTGGGTGAAGTCGAAGCTGCCGCACCACCCACAGCCGGTCGCCCCGATCTACCAGCCCGAGGTCGGCGCCCGCGCCATCGCCGCCGTGGCCGAACGACCGCGCAGCCGCACCTGGGTGGGCGAGTCGACGGTCTACACGATCCTCGGCAACCGGATCAGCGGACGCTTCGCCGACTGGTACGCCGCCAAGACCCTGGTCGACGGGCAGCAGGCGCCGGACAAGGACGGCCTCGAGATGCGGGACAACCTGTACGAGCCGGTGCCGGGCGACCACGGTGCGCACGGGGTCTTCGACGAGTCCGCGCACGCCTGGTCGCCGCAGACCTGGTGGGTGGAGCACCGCCGGGTCGGCAACGGCATCATCGGGGCCGTGCTCGGTGCCGCCGGGGCCGTCGCGCTCGTCGCGGGACGCCGACGATGAGCCGCCGGTCGCCGTCCGTGAGCGGGGCAGCCGTCGTCGAGCTGGCCCGTGCCGGGCTCGGCCTGTGGCACCTGAGCCGTGCGGCCCGAGGGTCGGACCAGGCCGTGCTGCACGGCGTGCTCGGGGTCCGACAGCTCACACAGGCTGCGCTCGTCGCGCGGGCTGGTTCCGGCAACGCGCACACCCTGAGTGCCGTCGTGGACGCCCTGCACGGTGCGACGATGGTGCCGTTGGTCGTCGCCGATCCCCGTCGACGCCGGTTCGCGCTCGACCAGTGCTGGATCGCCGCGGTGCTCGCGGTCGCCGAGGCAGCGGTCGTCGGTCCCGGCGGTCGTCGCTGACTCCTGTCGGGGGTGCTCGGTAGCGTCCCCCGACATGAGCACGATCTACTCGGTCGCCTCGTCGCTCGACGGGTTCGTGGCCGCACCCGACGACGACCTCGGCTGGCTGCTGCAGTTCGGCTTCGAGCCGTTCCAGGAGCACCACGACCGGTTCTTCGCGGGCGTCGGTGCGATCGCGATGGGGTCGACGACGTACGAGTGGCTGCTCGAGCACGACGACACGTGGGCGTACCCGGACCTGGCGACGTGGGTGTTCACGACCCGCGACCTGCCGGTGCCGGACGGCGCCGACGTGCGGTTCGTCTCCGGCGCGGTCGGCGACCACCAGGCCGACCTCGAGCGCGCGGCCGGTGACCGTGACGTGTGGGTCGTCGGCGGCGGGCTGCTCGCGGCGCAGTACCAGCAGGCGGGGCTCCTCGACGAGCTGCGGGTCACCGTGATGCCGGTCGCGCTCGGCGCCGGCGCACCGCTGTTGCCGGTGGCGGCCCCGACCCCGGTGTTCGAGCTCGTCGGCACCACGCAGTTCGAAGGCGGGGCGGTCGAGCTCCACTACCGTTCCGCAGCAACCGCGGCGTAGCGTCCGGAGCATGAGCGACAACGAGCAGACCGAGCCCGTCATGGACGGTGCCACCGATGCCACGAACCACGAGAAGCTGCAGGGCCTGATCGAGCAGGTCGACCACGACCACGCCGGTGAAGGTGCCGGCGCGATGGCCGACCACCTGCGGGACCGCATGGACGAGACCGGCGTCGAGGACGAAGACGCGGGTGACGCCGAGGACTGATCCTCGGGTCACTTCGTGAGCAGAAGAGGTCGGGTCCCGTCTGGGAACCCGACCTCTTCTGCTCACGAAGCGGAACGCGCGAAGCGGAACGCGCGAACGCGCCTAGACGCGCAACTCGGAGAAGTCGCTGTCGACGTCGCCGAACCGGTGCGCTGTGATCGACACCGACTGCTCGCGCAGGTACGGCAGCATCTCGATCACGCCGGCCTCGACCACGGGGGCGTCATGGATCGCGACGTCGATGCTCGCACCCAGGGCTTCTTCGAGGGCCAGGGGGTCCCCGCCGAGCAACCGGATCCGGGCTCCGGGACCACCGAACGCCGTGTGCGCCGGCCGGTCCTGCCCCTGTGACAACACGGCCTCGAGCGCGTCGACGGGCTGGTCGTCCTGATCGGTGGACCAGTCCGCCTGGAACACGGCCCCCGAGGACGCACGGGCGTGGAACTCCTGGTCGGACTCCACCAGGTGGTCGACGACGTCGAGCGGCGACCGGGTCCCCGCCAGCAGCTGCGTGAGCGGGCCGGGCAGTGGCCGAGCCGTGCTGAGCAGGATGTGCGCACGTGCCGAGGTCGCGGCGACGAGCGTGCGGACGAGGTCCACGGTCGAGGCGTCCTCGGCCTGGCGCACGATGACGGACTGGGGTCGGTGGCGCAGCACGTTCCGCTGCACCACGAGCCCGGACAGGTCCCGCGACCGGAAGAGGGTCTCTCGTGCACGCACGTCGCTCAGGGCCCCGGCGCGGACGCGGTCGAACTCCTCGAACGACAGCCCGCTGCGTGCGGCCTCGATCACCGCGGTGACGCGTGGGGGCAGGCCGTGCAGCTGGATGCTCTTGTGCACGGTCCGGGGCGTGGGCAGCCAGCGGCCGAGGGTCGCGACGTACATGGGGCCGCCGGCCTTGGTGCCGGTGCCGACCGAGGAACCCTTCCAGCCGCCGAATGGCTGCCGTCCCACGACGGCACCGGTGATCCCGCGGTTGACGGACAGGTTGCCGGCGCGGACGTGGGCGAGCCACTCGGACACCTCGTCGACGTCGAGCGAGTGGATGCCCGCCGTCAGCCCGAAGTCGGTGCCGTTCTGGATGGCGATGGCCTGCTCGAGGGTCTCGGCTCGCATGATGCCGAGCACCGGGCCGGAGTACACGGTCTGGTGGAAGTCGCTGCCGGGTCGGACACCGTCGCGGATGCCCGGCGACCAGAGCCGGCCGGAGTCGTCGACCGCCTCGGGCTGCACGAGCCAGGACTCCCCCGGCCCGAGCTCGGTCAGACCGCGGCGGAGCCCGCCCTGCGGTTCTGCGATGAGCGGGCCGACCTGCGACGTGGGGTCGTCGGGCCACGCGACGCGGAGCGTGCGGGTCGCGTCGACGAGCTGCCGCTGGAAGCGCTCGCTCTCACCCACCGATCCGACCAGGATCAGGAGGGACGCCGCCGAGCACTGCTGTCCGGCGTGCCCGAAGGCGGACTGCACGATGTCCTGCACCGCCAGGTCGAGGTCGGCGCTCGGTGTGACGACGATGGCGTTCTTGCCGCTCGTCCCGGCGGTGAGCGGCAGTCCGGCACGCCACCATCGGAACGAACGGGCGGTGTCGGACGAGCCGGTCAGGATGATGCGGTCGACCGTGGGGTGGCCGATGAGGTCGCGGCCGAGTTCGTCCTCGGCCAGGTCGACGAGCTGCAGCAGCGAGTGCGGCACCCCGGCGTCCCAGAGCACGTCGGCGAGCACGGCACCGGAGCGCTTCGCCTCGGGCGCGGGCTTGAGCACGACACCGCTGCCCGCAGCGAGCGCCGCCAGCACGCCACCGGCGGGGATCGCGACCGGGGAGCTCCACGGCGGCACGACGACGGTCAGCCGCGGCGGCACGTACTGCGCGCCCTCGACGTCACCGAGGCGCCGGGCGCTCTCGGCGTAGTAGTGGGCGGCGTCGACGGCCTCGGTCACCTCGGCGTCGGCCTCGGCGAAGGTCGTGCCCGTCTCGGCGGCCATCACCTCGATCAGGTCGGCGCGGCGGGTCTCGAGTTCGTGCCCGATGAGGTCGAGGAGCTCGGCACGGTCGGACGGGTCCTGCCGCCCCCAGTTCACGCCGGCCTGGGCGGTCCGTGCCATGATCCGCTCGAGCTTGGAGCGGTCGGCGACCTTCGCACCGCGGATCGTCTGCGCGCCGAGCTGCGAGCGCGGCACGCGGCGCAGGACGTCGAGTGCCCAGGCGCGGTTCGCGGCGATGGACGGGTCGGTGTCGGGGGCGTTGCGGAACGCGTCGCGCAGGACGGGTTCGCCGAGCGCACGACGGCGGTCCTGCGTGCGGTGGGTGGCGGGGACGGGCTCGTCGAGTGCGGTGACGGACGCCAGGAACCGGCTGTGCTCCCGCTCGAAGACGCTGGCGTCGTGGTCGATGTCGGACGCGGCGGCGATGAAGTTCTCGGGGCTCGCGCTCTCCTGCAGGCGACGGGCCAGGTACGCGATGGCCGAGTCGAACTCGTCCGGCTGCACGACGGGCGTGTAGAGCAGGATCTGCCCGACGTCGGCCCGGACGGCCTGGGCGTGGGTGGACGCCATGCCGAGCAGCATCTCGACGTCGACCGCGTCGGTGACCCCGCGGCGCTGCGCGAGCACCCACGCGGTGGCGAGGTCGAACAGGTTGTGTCCGGCGACCCCGATCCGCACGGCGTCGGTGCGCTCCGGCGTCAGTGCGGCGTCGAGCATCCGGAGGTAGGCCGTGTCGGTCTCGGGCTTGCTGCCCCACGTGGCGAGGGGCCACCCGTGCAGGATCGCGTCGACGTGCTCCATGGCGAGGTTCGCGCCCTTGACGAGCCGCACCGTGATCGGGGCACCGCCGCGCGCCCGGCGTTCCTGCGCCCACTCGGTCAGCGCGTCGAGTGCTCCCGCCGCGTCGGGCAGGTAGGCCTGCAGCACGATGCCGGCCGGCAGGTCGGCGAACTCGTCACGGTCGAGCAGCGCCCGGAACACGGCGATGGTGACGTCGAGGTCGCGGTACTCCTCGATGTCGAGGTTGATGAACTTGGCGGGGCGTCCGGCGGCCGTCGGTGCCGTGGCCAGGCGGTAGAGCGGGACGAGCCGGTCGACGACGCGCTCGACCGTCTGGTCGAAGGCCCACGGCGAGGTCTGCGGCACGACGGCGCTCACCTTGATCGACACGTGGTCGACGTCGTCGCGGGCGAGCAGGTCCATGGTGCCCTGCAGGCGTCGGTCGCTCTCGGCGCTGCCGAGGACGGCTTCGCCGAGCAGGTTGACGTTCAGTCGCGTCCCCGGACCGCGGACCTTGGCGAGGGCGGGGCCGAGCTTGCTCGTGCTCGCGTCGATGACCAGGTGGCCGGTCATCCGGCGCAGGATCCGGCGCGCGGTCGGGATCACGGCCCAGGGCGCCATGGTGGCGAACCCCCCGCCGAGCGTCACCGCCCCGCGCAGGTACCAGGCGAGGAAGTCGGGGACGTCACGGCTCAGCTGCTCGAGGTTGCGTGCCGCCACCCGGGGGTCTTCGGGGCGGATGACCTTGTCCACGAACCCACGGGTGAAGTCGAGGCCCTGCTCGTCGCGCAGGACCTCGGCCAGACGCGCAGCACCCGGGTCGGGCTTCACCCCGGCGGACGCCGCCAGCCACCGGCGCACGAGCGCGACGGCGTCATCGGTGGTGTCCTGGAGGCGAGCACTCGGCATCCTCCGATCGTATGCCGCACGTCCGACGCGACCTCGGAGCACGCCGTACGTCGGCCAGGAGTCATCCGAGCGGATGAAAGGGGCCGCTGCGCGGTCCGACCGTCCGCCCGGTGGATACGCTGGTCGGCATGTCGACGGAGGGCAACGGTGGCCACGACTGGGCCACCTGGGACGCGTACCACGACGTCTGGCGACGACTCGACCGGGCGCTCGACCGGGCCGTCCAGGCGGGCGCCGGCATCTCCGTCCCCGAGTTCGAGATCCTGATCGGCCTGCACCGTGACCCCGACCACCGTCTGCGTGTCCGGGACATCGCCGCGGGGATCGGCTGGGAGAAGTCGCGCGTCAGCCACCAGGTCACGCGGATGGTCTCCCGCGGCCTGGTCGAGCGGGCGGACTGCCCGAGCGACGCCCGTGGCAGCTGGGTGGTGATGACCGCGGACGGCCGTCGCGCGGTGCTCGCCGGCATCCGCGCGCACACCGGTGCGCTCGAGGACCTGTTCTGGAGGCCCGTGGGGACCGACGCCGAGACGCTGCGGTCCGTCAGCGCGCGCGTCCAGGACGCCATCGGCCCCGACGATGCGTCGGACGAGGCCGAGGCCGGTTAGAGCGTGACGACGGCGAGCGCGCCGCGCTCACCGCGCAGCCGGACCTGCACGCTCTCGATGTCGTCCCGCGGGATGTCCGTCGACGCCGACAGTCCTCGGGCGTCCGCACCGGCAGCCGTCCACGAGCCCACGGTCTGCGTCGTGCCGTCGGTCCGGACGACCACCAGGTCGTAGAGGATCGACCCGTCCGGCGACCACTCCTTGCCGCCGTACGAGCACCCCCAGTCGAAGCGGGTGCCCCACTGCTCGCCGCTGATGGCGAGCTGGACGTCGAGTCCCTGCACGCCGGTCATGTCGTAGCGGTCGGCGGTGGCAGCTGCCGTCGGAGTGGCACCGGCCTGCACCGTGATGCGCTCGCCGGCGGCACCGACCGCGAGCCCGCCCAGGACGGCGGCGACCACCGCGAGCCCCGCGGTGGCGGCGACCCAGACCCGGCGACGGCGGCGACGGTGTCGGACGCGGTGCGCGACGGAGGCGAGGTCGCTCTCGGAACGGGTGTCGGGCCTCCCGTCCGGTTCTGCGATCTCGATCGCCTGGTCGGCCGGCAGCTTGCCGAGCAGCCCCGGCAGACCGACCAACTCCGCGACGGCGGCCGCGCAGCGGTCGCACGTCTCGAGGTGCCGTTCGTACTCCAGCCGCTCAGTGGCCGGGAGCGACCCCAGGACGTACGCCGCATCCCACTCCGCGTACCTGTCGTCGCTCATCGGGTCACTCCTCGTTCCTGCAGTGCGAGCCGCAGGGCTCGCAGCCCGTAGTGCAGCCGCGACTTGGCGGTGCCCTCCGGGATGTCGTGTCGTCGTGCGATCTCCGGCACCGTGTGCCCGAGCCAGTACGCGTCCACCACCACGCGGCGGTGGTCCGGGGTCAGCGACGCGAGTGCGTCGGCGACCACGATCCGGTCCAGCACGGCGTCCGTGCTGTCCGACTCGATCCGTTCGACCTGGTGCTCGGTGCCGTGCTCACGGCGGTTGCGGGCCGACCGTGCGTCGTCGACCACCAGGTTGCGCGCCACCGTGAAGAGCCACGCCCGCGCGCTGTCGGGTGCCCGTTCGAGCACGGCCGGACGCTGCCAGGCGCGGACCATCGTCTCCTGCACGACGTCCTCGACCGTCGAGCCGTCCCGCGTGAGGTGCCGGACGTACCGCGTGAGCGCGTCACCGTGCTCGCGGTACAGCGTCGCGAGCAGCTCGTCCGCGGAACGACTCGTCACGGTCACTTCCCGAGGTCGAGGGAGAACTCGACGGAGCCCTTCCCGTCCACGGTGACGAAGCCGAGCGACGGCGCCTTCACGCCGTAGTCGGCGAAGGTGATCGGCACGGTGCCGGCGACCTGGACGGTGCCGCCCTCGCCGACCGCGACCTGCGCATCGGCGGTGACCGGCTTCTCGACGCCGTGCAGGTCCATCGTGCCGGTCAGGGTGACGTCCTGCGTGGAGCCGTCGAGCGCCTTCGTGACGTCGACGGGCTTCGTGAGCTCGAACGTCGCGGTCGGGTACTTGTCGGTCTGCAGTGCGGTGGAGCGGAAGTACTCGTCGCGGGCGGCTTCGGGGGTGCTGATCTTGCCGACCTGCACGGTGACGGACGCCTTGGTGAGGGACCCACCGTCGACGACGGCGGTGCCCTTGACGTCCTTCGTGCGACCGACCACGTTCACATCGTTCCCCTGCAGGACCTCGTGCACCCGGTACCCGGCGTACGAGCTGCTCTTGCTCGTCCAGGTGCCGTCGGCGTCCTTCGCGTCGAGGGTGCCGGACGAGGACGCCGACAGCGAGGGTGCTGCGGCGGCCTGGCCGTTGACGGTGTTCGCGTAGATGACCGGGCCGGCGATGACGGCTGCTGCCGCCACGACGACGACGCCGGCGGAGATCCCGATGATGACCTTGGTTCGTTTGCGGAGTGCCATACCCTGAACGACGAGGTAGCCGGGCGGATCGTTCAGACGGGTTTCAGTCGGCGGTGCGGGCGCGGTCCTGGTCGGCGCGGTCCTGGTCGGATCGGTCCTGGTCGGCCCGGTCGTCGTCGGTCGCCGCTTCGCCGTCGGTCGCCGCTTCGCCGTCGGTCGCGGTGTTCGTCACGGCGCCGTCGTCGGTCGCGGGGGTCTCCCCGCGCATCCGGACGAGGCTCGCCAGCGTCGACACGGCCATCGCGGCGACGATCACCAGCAGGGACACCCACGTGTTGATCTCCGGCGCCCACTCGATGTGGTGGCCGCCGTTCAGGAACGGCAGCTCGTTGTCGTGCAGCGCGTGCAGGACGAGCTTCACACCGATGAAGGCCAGGATCACGGCGATGCCGTACTTCAGGTAGACGAGACGCTCGAGCAGTCCGCCCAGCAGGAAGTAGAGCTGGCGCAGACCCATCAGCGCGAAGACGTTCGCGGTGAACACGATGAAGGGGCTCTCGGTGATGCCGAAGATCGCCGGGATCGAGTCGAGCGCGAACAGCAGGTCGGTGGTGCCGATCGCGATGAGCACGATGAGCAGCGGCGTGAAGTGCCGGACACCGTCGTGGTGGGTGCGGAACTTCATGCCGTCGTACGTGTCGGTGAGACGGACCCGGCGGCGGAGGAGCCGGACGATGAAGGTGTCCTTCTGGTCGTCCTCGTCCTCGCCGCGGAGCTGCTGGATCGCCGTCCAGATCAGCCAGGCGCCGAAGATGTAGAAGATCCACGAGAAGTTCTCGATGAGCTGCGCGCCGACCAGGATGAAGATCCCGCGGAGCACGAGCGCGATGATGATGCCGAGCAGCAGCACCTCCTGCTGGATCTTCTTCGGCACCGAGAAGCGCGCCATGATGATGACGAACACGAACAGGTTGTCGATGCTCAGGCTGTACTCGGTCAGCCAGCCCGCCAGGAACTGCCCCGCGGAGTCGCCACCGGCGAAGACCAGCATGAGCACCGCGAAGACCAGTGCGAGCCCGACGTAGATGCCCACCCAGACGCCGGATTCGCGCAGCGTCGGCACGTGCGGGCGACGCGCGACGATGAGCAGGTCGGCGAGCAGGATCGCGACCAGGGCGATCATCGAGCCGACTTCGAACACGACGGGGAGCTCGGGCATGCGGAGCCTTCCTTGCTGGTGGTGGGGCGGGCAGCTTCGTGAGCGACCCGCACCAGTCTCCGGCATGATCCGGGCGGTGGCGAACCCGGGGGCTGCGTGCGGCGGACAGGCTCGTGCTGTCAGCGCGCTGACGTCACCGCGTCCGCGACGGCCCGGGCCACCTCGGTGGCGGGGACGTCGGTCGCGTCGATGACCTCGGCCTCGGCGTGCAGCCAGCCGCGCGCCGCCTCGGCGTAGGCGTCGACGTACGCGAACCGGAACGTGGACGGCCCCACGATCGGGTCGTTCTGGATCCGGTCGCGGAGCGTCGACTCGTCGACGTGCAGCACGAAGTGCTGGACCGGGATCCCGTGGTCCGCGAGCCCCGCGGCGATCTCACGCCAGTACGCCTCGACCAGGACCGTCATCGGCATGATGAGCGGCCCGCCCACGTAGTCGTGCACCCGCCGAGCGGTCTCGACCACGAGCGGCCGCCACGGGTCCCAGTGCTGGAAGTTGTCGCTCTCCGGCAGCCCCGGCGTGACGTCCATCAGCACCTCGCCGACCTTCTCGGCATCGAGGATCCGCGAGCCGGGCAGCAGCGGCTGGAGGAGTCGGCTCGTCGTGGTCTTGCCCGCCCCGTGCGTTCCGTTCAACCAGACGATCACACCAGGACCCTAGCCGCCGACCACCCCGAGGGGCGGTCGGCGGCTGGTCGGCCGGGCAGTCAGCGGTTCGGCCGACCGGTCGAACGGTCAGCGACCGCTGAGGTCGTACGGGGCCACCGTCGAGTCGACCGTGGTCAGGTACCCACCCCCGGCGAGCGCCGTGGGCAGCGTGATGGTGCGGAGCACGGATGGCTTCGCACCGGTCGTGTCGATCTGGGTGATCTTCCCCTCGTCGCCCCGCGTCACGAACACGCTGCGGCCGTCGTCGGTCGCCGCGGTGAACCGCACCGACGCGCCGGCGGCCGACTGTCCGGCGACGGGCCCCTTGCGCAGCGGCGTGAGCGGGACCGAGGCCGTGCGGCCGGAGTAGACACCGTCGGCCTGCTTCCGCACCAGGACGAGCGAGTCCCCGGTACCCGACGTCAGCGCGACGGCGGCGAACCGGGCGGTGACGGCGACCCGGGTGAAGGACCCGGTGCCGAGGTCGACACTGCTGATCCTGCTGGACGACGTCGACGAGGTGGTCAGGTAGACGGGGACGGCGTTCCACGGGGTGCCCGCGGCCGTGATCCCGGCCTGCGTGCCCACCGCGGTCGTGCCGTCCGGTGCCATGCGGGGTCGGTAGCTCTGCACGCTCGGCTTCGGGTAGGCGACGGACCGGGAGCTCGTGAAGCCGGCCCGCGTCACCCGGACGGTCTGCACGCCGGCGGCGAGGTCGGAGCCGATCACCGTCCCGGTGGCGTTGACGATCGGGCCGTGCGGGTAGGCGCCGAGTGGCGTGGTCGCGACCGGGCGCGGATGCGTTGCGCCCTGCATGATCGCCGAGACGGAGTAGGCGTCGAGTCGTCCGCCCGCGGTGACCACCAGGCGCAGGGGGCTGCCGACCAGGAACGTCTCCACCTCTTCCGTGCCGCGCTTGCCCGTCGTGGCGAGCTGCACGGCCGAGGTGTCGATCCGAGCAGTGCGCTCCGTCTTCCGCCGCAGGTCGATCACCGTGACCCGCTGGCGCTCGGAGCCGTCGAAGTCGGAACCGACCGCCAGGTGACGCCGCGCGGTGTCGGTGGACAGCCAGCCGGCGCGCTCCCATCTGCCGTCGCCGTTCGGGATCGCGTAGTGCTGCGCAATGCGAGCCGTGCCGCGGGGGCCGATGGCGAGGACGTCGAGCTGCGGCTTCGACTCGTCCATGAACGCGATCTGCCCGTGGCCGAGCTGCACGGAGCCCGCGTGGGTGCCGAACTCGATCCCGCTCAGGGTGGCGGTCCGCCGGCCCGTCACGGCGTCGTTGACGTACACGCGCTTCGCCGTCGGATCGGCCGTGACGAGCCAGCTGTGGTGGGCGGTCCGGGTCACGGTGGGTGCAGCCGAGGCGGGGACGGCGATCGCGGCGCCGACGAGCGGGACGAGCCCGGCCAGGACGAGTGCGGGGAGGAGACGCAGGGATCGAGCGGACATGGAGCTCCTGTCGGGAAGACCGGACGGTGGTCGCCCAGTTGAGAACGATTATCACAAAGCTCTCCGCCTTCCACCATGAGACCGTGCCAAGGTCGAGCCGTGCAGAACTCCACGACAGTCGTCATCGCCGGATGCGGCGACCTCGGGACCGAAGCCGGCCTGCGCTTCGCCGACCAGGGCCACCACGTGATCGGACTCCGCCGCCGCGCCGAGCTGATCCCCGCACCGATCACCGGCCGGAGCGTCGACCTGCGCCACGAGGTCCCCGAGATCCCCGCCGACACGAGCGTCGTCGTCGTGGCCTTCGCCGCCGGCAGCCGCGACGTCGACGAGTACCGCGCCACCTACGTCGACGGCCTGCGCAACGTGCTCGACGGCATCGACGCCTCGGAGGCCGACCCCCGGGTGCTCGTCGTGTCCTCGACCGCCGTGTACGACGTCTCGGACGGCAGCGAGGTCACCGAGGAGACCCCGTCGCGCGGTGCGACCCCGACCGCCGAGGTCCTGGTCGAGGCCGAGGTCCTGCTGCGCGAGCGCGCTCCCGGCGCCGTGCTGGTCCGGCTGTCGGGCGTCTACGGTCCGGGCCGCGAGCGGCTCATCGACCAGGTCCGGTCCGGGTCCGCACGGCTGGCACCGGGGACCTCACCGCACACGAACCGCATCCACCGCGACGACGCCGCCGCCGCGCTCGTGCACCTGGCGGCCCTGCCCGACCCGGCACCGCTCTACCTGGGGACAGACGACGAGCCGAGCCGGTTGGACGACGTGCTGCGGTTCCTGGCCGACGAACTCCACGTCGCCGAGCCGTCGACGGGCGACGGTGACGCGCGGCAGGCCGGCGGCGACAAGCGCCTGTCGAACGCGTTGCTCCGGTCGACGGGATGGACGCCCCAGTACCCGACGTTCCGCGAGGGCTACCGCGCCGTGCTGGCCGGTGAGGGCACCCGCCACCCCTGACACCCCGCAAGACACCGGTGTCCACGCGCCGAACACCCGCGTGCGGGTGTTCAAGCTGCGAACACCGGTGTTCCACGGACCGCCGCTCAGTGGCCCCGGTGGTCCTGGATCGTGATCCGCGGCCCGAACGACGGCTTCCGGAACCCGGAGCCGCCGATCAACCGCACGACACGCTCCCGGTGCCCGCGCCAGGGTTCGAGCAGCTCGAGCATCCCGTCGTCGTCCACGGGGGCGCCCGTGAGTGCCCACCCGACGAGCGCCGGCACGTGGAAGTCCCCCACGCTCGGCGAATCCGGGTCACCGTGGGAGCGCTGCGCGGTCTCGGCTGCGGTCCACCGGCCGACCCCGGGGATCGTCTGCAGCTTCGTGGACACGACCTCGCCACCGCGGCCGTGGGCCAGGGTCCGCTCGAGTGCCGGCGCGAGCTTCACGGCACGCATCACGGTGGCCGAGCGCCCCGGTTCGATGCCGGCACGGTGCCACTCCCAGCTCGGGATCCGCGCCCACGTCGGAGCGTCCGGCGGCACCATCATGCCCGCGGGTGCCGGACCGGGCGCCGGGGTGCCGTGCCGACGGAGCAGGTACCGCCACGCCCCCCACGCCTGGCGCGAGGTCACCTTCTGCTCCATGATCGCCGGCACGAGCATCGCGACCACGGTGTTCGTGCGGAGCAGCCGGAGCCCGGGCTGCTTGTGGCGGGCGGCGGCGAGGAACTCGTGGCGCGTGACGTCGAACCCGTCCCAGTCGTCGCCGCGACCGAGCATCTCCGGAGCGTGGGAAACGGCCCACGCAGCACCGTCGCCCCACGCCGACACCGCGATCGTGTCGCCGGCCCGCCGGATCGCCACGGAAGCGGGACCGGAGGGCGTGCGCAGCGCGAGCCACACGACGCCGCCGACCACCTGGAAGGCCGGGTCGCCGGAGCCGCGCTGCAGGGGCCGCAAGGTCGACGCGACGTCCACCGCGCCTCCAGGCCGGTACACCGTGTCGACGCGAGACGCTTCGCCGGACGCACCAGCGGCCGCAGGCGGCGAAGCGGAAGCGAGCAGGGACACACGGGGATGGTAATGCGGAACCACCGTCAGTCATGATGGGCACTGATCCCCACCACCCGACGACGGAGTTCCCATGCGCATCGGCATCCTCACCTCCGGAGGCGACTGCCCCGGCCTGAACGCGGTCATCCGCGCGATCGTCCTGAAGGGCATCGCCATCTACGGACACGACTTCGTCGGCTTCCGTGACGGGTGGCGCGGGGTGGTCGACGGCGACATCGTCCCGCTCGGCCGCAAGGACATCCAGGGCATCGCGAAGCAGGGCGGCACGATCCTCGGGACGAGCCGCACGAATCCGTTCGAAGGGCCCAACGGCGGGGTCGAGAACATCTCCGCGACCCTGCAGCGGCACGGCATCGACGCCATCGTCGCGATCGGTGGCGAGGGCACCCTGGCCGCCGCGAAGCGCCTGACCGACGCCGGCCTGAAGATCGTGGGTGTGCCGAAGACGGTCGACAACGACCTGGGCGCGACCGACTACACGTTCGGCTTCGACACCGCCGTCGCCATCGCGACCGAGGCGATGGACCGCCTGCGCACCACCGGTGAGTCGCACTCGCGCTGCATGGTCGCCGAGGTGATGGGTCGGCACGTGGGCTGGATCGCGCTGCACTCCGGCATGGCCGCGGGCGCGCACGCGATCCTCATCCCCGAGCAGAAGACGAGCATGGAACAGATCGCGAAGTGGGTGCGGGCCGCGTACGACCGCGGTCGCGCACCGCTCGTGGTGGTGGCCGAGGGCTTCGTCCCCGACCACGAGGACACCGCGCACACCGAGCGCGGACTCGACGCCTTCGGGCGGCCGCGGCTCGGCGGCATCGGCGAGCGCCTCGCGCCGCTCATCGAGGAGATGACGGGCATCGAGACGCGGGCCACGACCCTCGGGCACATCCAGCGCGGTGGTACGCCGACCGCCTACGACCGGGTGCTGTCGACCCGGCTCGGGCTGGCGGCGATCGACTCCGTGGTCGAGGAGCGCTGGGGCCGGATGGTGGCGCTCCGGGGCACCGAGATCGAGCACGTCTCGTTCGAGGAGGCGCTCGGCGAGCTCAAGACGGTGCCGCAGGCGCGGTTCGACGAGGCCGCCATCATGTTCGGCTGAGTGGGCTGGCTGGGGCGGGCTGGGGCGGCTGGGCTGGGGAGGGTGGGGCGGCTGGGCTGGGCTGGGCTGGGCGGTTTCGGGCGTAGCGGGTCGAATCGGGCGTACCTGGTCGGTTCTTCCGACCCAGTAAGCCCGAAACCACCAGGCATCGCGCGCGTTCTGGGAAAGAACGGGCAGGCCGCCGGGAGGCCCGGGGTAGCGTCCGGCGCATGACCCGCGCCGTCCTCGTGTCCAGTGCAGCCCCGCCCACCGTCACCGACGTCGACCTGCCGGATCCGGCCGAGGGCGAGGCCCTCGTCGACGTCACGTACTCGAGCGTCAACTACAAGGACGGCCTGGCCCTCGCGCGGAACCCCGGCGTCGCCCGGCTCGATCCGCTCGTGCCGGGGATCGACGTGGTCGGAACGGTGTCGGGGCTCGGACCGGGTGTGCACGAGGTCGCGATCGGTGACCGGGTGGTGCTGAACGGCGCCGGCCTGGGTGAGACCCGGCACGGGGGCTGGGCGACGCAGGCCGTGGTGCCGTCCGGGTCGCTCGTCGTGCTGCCCGAGGCGATCGACGACTCGTTCGCCGCGGCCATCGGTACGGCGGGGTTCACGGCGATGCTCAGTGTGCTCGCCCTCGAGCGCTTCGTCGCACCGGACGACGGACCGGTGCTCGTGACCGGGGCGTCCGGCGGGGTCGGCACGGCGGCGATCGCGCTCCTCGCGGCCCGCGGGTACCGGGTGACGGCGTCGACCGGTCGCGCGGCCAACACGGACTCGCTCCGCAGACTCGGTGCGACCGAGGTGGTCGACCGCGCCACCCTGTCCGAGCCGGGCAAGCCGATGCAGCGCGCCACCTGGGCCGGAGCGGTGGACAGCGTCGGTGGGGCCACGCTGGCGAACGTGCTGGCATCGACCCGGTGGGGTGGTGCCGTCACGGCGTGCGGGCTGGCGCAGGACTCCGCGCTGCCGACGACCGTGCTGCCGTTCATCCTGCGGTCGGTGTCGCTGCTCGGGATCAACTCCGTCGACGCGCCGCTGGAGCTCCGACGTCGGGCGTGGGACCGGCTCGCGACCGATCTCGACGCAGCGCTCCTGGCCGACGTCACCCGCACGGTCACGCCCGAGCAGGCCATCGCGGTGGGTGCCGAGGTCGTCGCTGGGCGAGTGCACGGTCGGACGGTCGTCGCCGTCGCGGGCTGATCGGGCAAGCTCCCCGAGCGGTTGATTTAGCAAACGTTTGCATATTGACACGCTAGGATTTCGAGTGTCGATTTCGTCCTCGAGGAGATGACATGCCGGTCCCCAAATCCACCGTGGAGAGCTCTCCCCGGAAGCTCCTGCGCGACGTCGTCTACGACAAGATGCTCGCGGCCCTGCGCGACGGCACGCTGCAGCACGGCGAGCGCCTGAACGACGACGAACTGGTGCAGTGGCTGGGTGTGAGTCGCACCCCGATCCGCGAGGCGATCGCGAAGCTCGTCGACATCGGCCTGGTCGAGATGGAGGCGAACCGGTACACCCGCGTCGCCACCCCGACCTTCGAGGACTGGGTCATCGCGACCCGCGCGACCGCCGGGTTCTTCGAGCTCAGCCTGCGCTGGGGCGTCCCCGAGTACAGCGACGAGGACGTCGAAGCCCTCACCGCGCTGCTCGACAAGGCCGACCGCATGCGCAAGGTGCGGGACTACGGCTTCAGCGGTGCGCTCACCGAGATCATCGAGTTCGGCGTCGAGCACTCCGGCAATCCCCTGGTGCAGAACGCGGCCGTCGGGGCCATGGAGCGGGTCCGCTTCACGCTCAACCCCACGCCGGCGTTCGAGCAGTGGGGGTCCGAGGCGTTCTTCTCGATCCTGCGCGAAGCGCTCACCGAGCGCGACGGCGAAGGTGCCGCCGAGGCCGGACGAGCCCTCACGCGCAACTTCGAGCAGCACATCGAAGCGGTCCGCGCCGACCGCGGCTGACCCGTGGTCACCGGCGAGTGGGGTGATCCGTGGGCGTCGGTGAACGACGACGCGTACACCGCCCTGCTCGCCCACGTCCGTTCCGGTCCAGGGGACGCTGTCGTGGTCGACGTCGACCACCTCGCTGTCACGCAGGGGGCACCCCCAGCACGGCTGCGCGCCGCAGCCGCCCGCCTGCAGGACCTCGGGCTGTTCACGCTCCGGAGCGACGGGTCGTGGGAGTACGACGGGCTCTCCGACGAGGACATCTCGGACGGGTACGACTTCTGGGTCGCCCTGATGGGCCCGGCGATGCGGGCGACGGTGCCGGTGCTGTCGGACGACCTCGTGCAACGCCTGGGCACCGCTGCCGCCAGCACACGGGCACTCGCGGCGCTCCGGCAGCCGGAGTACCGCGCGGCGTTCGCGACCACGGCCCAGCTCTGGTTCGAGCACTGCCCGAACCGCCTGGTCCGGTCGTTGGGCGTGCAGGCGTTCGAGCGACTCCGATGGGCGAGGTTCCCGAACCAACCCTGGACCGTCCCGCAACTCGGCCCGTGGCTCGCCGCGGTCGAGCGTGTCGCCGCAGGCCGTGCAGCCGACGACGTGGACACGGCCGTCCACGAGCTCTCCGCGCTCTTCGACGTGCAACGCCGGAACGCCGGGATCCCCCACCCCTCCGGCCTCGCCGTGTCCGCCTCCGAACGCCGTCGGTCGGCGACGGAGCGGGCGCTCCTGCGGGACATCCGCACCGGCGCGCTCCCCGTCGGCTCGACGCACGCGTTCCAGAGCCTGGTCGCGCGGACCGGCTCGCCTCCGGCGAGGGTGGCCGAAGCCCTGAGGAGCCTGGCCGACCTCGCCCTGATCGAGGACGACCACGGGATGGTGCGGATCGCCGAACCGTCCCTCACCGCGTGGCGGGACGCGATGGAGCTGCTCGCGGGACTGTTCACGGCAGCTGCTCGGCGCCTGCTCCCGGCGCTCGAGGGTGACGCGCTCGAGGAGTTCCACGACCTCGTCGAGCGCGCCCGCACCGACGGCGAGGTCCGCGACCACCGGTACACGGACAGTGCTTTCGCCGTGAGCCGGTTCTTCGCCGAGCACTCGGGCAACCGGTGGGAACGAGGAGCACTGCGCCTTGCGCTCGGCCGGCTCGTCTACGCGCTGCCCGAGGCCCCTGCGTTCCGGCAGTGGGACGCCGGAGCGCTCTGGTCCGCCCTCGACGCGGCTGCGGGCAGCGGCGAACCGGTGGCCGCCCGGACGGCCGCCGAGCTCTTCGTCGACATCGCGCGGGCCCACGTGGACGACGTCACGGCGCGGTGGGGCACGATGGGGTCATGACCGACGCGCACGATGACGTCCTGATCAACGCCACCGGGGTCCGCGTCACGCGCTCCGGCCGCGACCTGCTGCACGACGTCGACCTGACCGTCCGACGCGGGGAGCACTGGGCCCTGCTCGGACCGAACGGTGCCGGCAAGTCCACGTTGCTGGCCGTCCTCGGTGCCACCGGGCACCCCACCGCGGGCACGGTCGAGGTCCTGGGCCGCCGGCTCGGACGCGTCGACGTCCGTGAACTCCGCGAGCACATCGGCCACGTCGACCCCCGGCACCGGATGCTCTCACCGCTCACCGTGCTCGAGACGGTGCTCACCGGGCTGACCGGCACGACGGACCTCATGATGCGGTGGGACCCCTCGGCCGAGCAGGTCGCCCTGGCAGAGCAGCACATCGCCGACGTCGGGCTCACCGCACGACGCGACGCCCGCTGGCCGGTGCTGTCGCAGGGTGAGCGGGGACGCGCCCTCATCGCCCGAGCCTTGATGTCCGAACCCCAGCTGCTGCTGCTCGACGAGCCGGCGACCGGCCTCGACGTCGCCGCGCGGGAGCACCTGCTCGAGACCGTCGACGCGCTGCGGCACCGGCACCCCGAGCTGGGCAGCGTGATGGTGACCCACCACCTGGAGGACCTGCCGGCCTCGACGTCGCACGCGATGCTGCTCCGCGACGGCGCCGTCGTGGCTCAGGGCACCTCGGACGAGGTCATCACGTCGTCGGCGGTGTCACACGCGTTCGACTTCCCGCTCGCGATCCTGCGGGCAGAGGGGCGCTGGGCCGCGCGCCGATCCGCCTGACGCGTGCTTGAATGGCTGTTCAGTGTCCGCGGCCCGTGTCGGGGAGGGACCCGGCACCGCACGATGGTGTCACGCCGCGGACCGTCACCAGGGGGAACCATGACGAACACGCCGCCGCCCTACCCGGGGTCCGAGCCGCAGCCCAACGCCGGCCAGCCCGACGCCGGCCAGCCCAACGGCCAGCAGTACCCGCAGCAGCCCGTCGGCCAGCCCCAGCAGCAGCCCGCGGGCCAGCCCTACGCGCAGCAGCAGCCAGCAGGCCAGCCCTATGCGCAGCAACCGCTCGCAGGCCAGCCCTACGCCCAGGCCGCCCCCGCCGGAGCCGCACCGTACGCACCCCCGCCCAAGTCGTCGTCCTCCCGAGGCAAGCGCGTCCTGATCTCGGTGCTCGGCGTCGTCGTCGCCGTGGTGGTGGCGTTCCTCGTCCGCCAGGGCCTCAACGCGGCCTTCAGCGACTCCACGGAAGAGAAGGTCTCGAAGGCCGTCGCGCAGATCCGCGAGCAGAGCGACCTGCCCAAGCAGGTCGACTCCGTCACGACGTGGACCGGGATCGAGGCCGAGGGCGCCGCGATCCACTACGACTACACCGTGTCGGCGAACGTCGACCCGGCCTCGATCACCGAGGGGGCCATCCGCGACGCCGTCGGGCCGAACCTCTGCTCGAACAGCGAGACGAAGAAGCTCCTCGACGAGGACGTCGACATGCGGTACACCTACGCGTTCGAGGGCTCGTCGAAGACCGTCGACACGACCTTCACGAAGTCCGACTGCTCCTGAGGCCCGCTGCCCGTCACGCGGTCGCGGCGGCAGCAGCCTTCGCGGCCGTCACGCGGTCGCGGCGGCAGCAGCCTTCGCGGCCGCGGGCAGGGCGTCGAGGATCCGCCCGACCGCGCGGTCGTCGTGCGCGGCGGTGACGAACCACGCCTCGAAGACGCTCGGCGGCAGGGTCACCCCCGCGTCGAGCATCGCGTGGAAGAACGGCGCGTAGCGGAACACGTCCTGCGCCCGCACGTCGTCGTAGTTCCGCGGCGCGGTCTCCGAGAACGCGAACGAGAACAGGTTGCCGGCGTGCTGCACGGTGTGGGCGACGCCCTCGGCCGACAGGGCTTCGCTCGTCGCGGTGGCGATCGTCGAGGCCGTGCGGTCGAGGTGCTCGTACACCTCGGCGGTGGCGGCCCGGAGCGTCGCGGTGCCGGCGGCGACGGCCAGCGGGTTCCCGGACAGGGTGCCAGCCTGGTACACCGGCCCGAGCGGGGCGAGGAAGTCCATGACCTCGCGCCGACCGCCGAGCGCGGCGAGGGGCATGCCGCCGCCGATGACCTTGCCGAACGTGATGAGGTCGGGCTTCCACCCGGCGCCGTCCGGCACGACCTTGGACGCCTCGAGGCCCCACCAGCCGGCAGCACCGACACGGAACCCGGTGAGGACCTCGTCGACGATGAGCAGGGCCCCGTGCGACTGCGTGATCTGCGCCAGGGCACGGTTGAAGCCGCGCTCGGGTGCCAGGACACCCATGTTCGCGGCGGCGGACTCGACGATGACGGCGGCGATGCGCTCGGAGTGCTCGTCGAACGCGCGTCGGACGGCGTCGAGGTCGTTGTACGGCAGCACGAGGGTCTGCGCGGCGGTCTCGGCGGTGATGCCCGCGCTGCCCGGCATGGCCAGGGTCGCGACACCCGAGCCGGCCTCGGCCAGCAGGGAGTCCGAGTGCCCGTGGTAGTGCCCGGCGAACTTCACGAGCAGGTCGCGACCGGTGTAGCCGCGGGCCAGCCGGATCGCGGTCATCGTGGCCTCGGTGCCCGTCGACACCATGCGGAGCTTCTCGATGGGGCCGTCGCCGTCCACCGACACCCGCTGCTTCACGAGTTCGGCCAGCTCGGTCTCGCCCGGGGTCGACGCCCCGAACGACAGTCCACGTGCGGCGGCCTGCTGCACGGCCTCGACCGTGCCCGGGTGGGCGTGCCCGAGGATCGCGGGGCCCCACGACGCGACGAGGTCGACGTACTCGCGGCCCTCGGCGTCGGTGACGTAGGCGCCCTTCGCGGACACCAGGAAGCGCGGGGTACCGCCGACCGACCCGTAGGCGCGGACCGGGGAGTTCACGCCACCGGGGATCGCGTTCTTGGCACGGCCGAAGAGCTGGTCGTTCGTGGTCATTCGGGGGCCTTC
Source organism: Curtobacterium sp. ME12 (assembly GCF_903970855.1). Lineage (NCBI taxonomy): Bacteria > Bacillati > Actinomycetota > Actinomycetes > Micrococcales > Microbacteriaceae > Curtobacterium > Curtobacterium sp. ME12. The sequence continues at coordinate 151,090 of NZ_CAJCKD010000001.1, read as the reverse complement.
CCGGTCGAGGCGATGCCGGCGACGTCCGCGGTGCTGCCCGAGGTGCGGAGGCCCGCTTCCTCGTTGAGCTTCCGTGCGATGTCGACGGCGAAGTAGGTCAGGATCGCGTCGGCTCCGGCGCGCTTGATGCCGACGAGCGACTCCATCGCGGCGGCGTCGCGGTCGATCCACCCGTTCTGCGCTGCTGCGGTGATCATCGCGTACTCGCCGGAGATCTGGTAGGCCCAGACCGGGACCGGCGAGGTCGCCGCGGTCTCGGCGAGCACGTCGAGGTAGCTCATCGCGGGCTTCACCATCACGATGTCGGCGCCCTCGTCGACGTCGAGCGCGACCTCGCGGAGCCCCTGCCGACCGTTCGCGGCGTCGATCTGGTACGTCCGGCGGTCACCGACGAGCGAGGACGACACGGCCTCGCGGAAGGGACCGTAGAACGCCGAGGCGTACTTGGCGGCGTAGGCGAGCAGCGCGGTGCCGCTGTGCCCGGCGCCGTCGAGGGCGTCACGTGCGGCGGCGATCTGGCCGTCCATCATCCCGCTCATGCAGACGAGCTCGGCGCCGGCCTCGGCCTGGGCGACCGCCATGTCGCGGTAGCGCAGCAGCGTGGCGTCGTTGTCGACGGAGCCGTCGGCCGCCAGCACGCCGCAGTGCCCGTGGTCGGTGAACTCGTCGAGGCACAGGTCGGACTGCACCACGAGGGCATCCCCCACCTCCTGCCGAGCGACGCGGATCGCCACGTTGAGGATGCCGTCCGGGTCGGTCGCGCCGGAGCCGGTGGCGTCCTTCGTGGTCGGGACGCCGAACAGGTTCACGCCACCCACACCGACCGACGCGGCGTCGACCAGCGCGCGGCGGAACGAGTCGAGGGAGTGCTGCTGCACGCCCGGCATGCTCGAGATGTCCACGGCGTCGGTCGCACCTTCGCGGATGAACATCGGCAGCACGAGCTCGGCGGGGTGGAGCCGGGTCTCGGCCACGAGTCGTCGCATCGCGGGGGTGGCGCGGAGCCGACGGGGTCGGACCTGGGGGAAGCGTCCAGTCACGGGTGACCTTCCTGGTGGGGGGTGGTTGGGTTCAGTGCCTCGACGACGGCGTCGAGCAGGGCTTCTGCGGACCGGGTTCGTCCGACCGCGTGCACGGGGAGTCCGGCCGCACGGGCGTCGGTCGCGGTCCCGGGGCCGATGCAGGCCACCATGGTGCGGAGGTCGAGCGGGGTCATCCGGCGGGCGATCTCGCGGGCGACGCTGCCGCTCGTCACGAGCACCGCAGCCGGCGCCGTCTCGAGGGTGATCGGCTCGTCGCCGGTCCCCACGGTACGGTACGCGACCACGTCGTCCACGTCGATGCCGCGGGCACGCAGGCCGTCGACGAGCGTGGGTGCCGCGATCTCGGAGCGGGGGAACAGCACGGTGCCGTCGGTGTCCGGCAGCTCCTGCACCAGGCCGGCGGCGGACGTCTCGTCCGGCACGAGGTCGACGATCCAGCCCGCAGCGCGCGCGGCACGGGCGGTCGGCTCGCCGACCGCGGCGACGCGGACCCCGGCCGGGAGGCCCGCCACGCGTTCCGACAGGACCGTCACGGCCGTCGCACTGGTCACCACCACCCAGGCGTACCCAGCCACAGGGGTTCGGTCACCGACGTGCGTCGGCGATCCGTTCCTCCCGGCCGTGTCCTGGGCGACCAGTCGGCGGACCGCAGCGTCGAGCGCGGCGGGGTCGGACGGCGGAGCGTCCGTGATGAGCGGGACGACGACGGGGGTGAGCCCACGGGCCCGCGCCGCCGTGCTGACCCGGTCCCCCCACGCACCGCCACGCGGGACGAGGACGACCGGGGGTCGCGCCTCGTCCGTCGCGGTGGTGGAGGGTTCCGTGGTGACCGCCTACTCGGCCGGCGTCGCGAGGCCGGGACCCGCGGTGTACGGCCCGTCCGTGGTGTCCTCGGCGACGGTGGTCGCCAGGTCGGCGAGGTCTGCAGCGCCGTTCTCGAGCAGCTCGGTCGCCACGCGACCGCCGACCGCGAGCGCCTCGTCGAGGCGGTCCTGCGCCGACCCGTCGAGCACGGCCGCGTGCGACGCGGTGCGGTACTCGGTGCCGTCGGGACGGTAGACGGTCGCGGACACGAGCAGCAGCTCGGCGTCCACGACGGCCGTCGCACCGATCGGGGCGGAGCAGCCGGCCTCGAGCTTGGCGAGGACCTCGCGCTCGGCCGTCACCGTCAAGCGGGTGGGGGCGTGCTCGATCTTGCGGAGTGCGGCGAGCAGCCCCCGGTCGGTCTCGTCCGAGCGGATCTCCACCGCGAGCGCGCCCTGTCCCGGAGCACTCGGCCAGAAGCCGAGGTCGAGCAGTTCCGTGGCGGCCGACAGGCGGTCGATGCGGCCGAGGCCCGCGGCCGCGAGCACCACGGCGTCGAGGTCGTCGTCCACCCGACCGAGGCGGGTGTCGATGTTGCCGCGGATGTCGACGACGTCGAGGTCCGGGCGCTGCGCACGGAGCTGCGCGGCACGGCGCGGCGAACCGGTGCCGACCTTCGCGCCCTCGGGCAGGGTGTCGACGGTGGCGCCGTTCCGGGCGACGAGGACGTCACGGGCGTCGGCACGCTTCGGCACGGCACCGATCGTCAGGCCCGGGTACGGCGCGGTCGGCAGGTCCTTGAGCGAGTGCACGAGGACGTCGACCTCGCCCGCGACCAGGGCTTCACGCAGCGCGCTGGCGAAGACGCCGGTGCCGCCGAGCGACGCCAGCGAGGCACGGTTCGTGTCGCCCTCGCTCGTGACGGTGACGAGTTCGACGGGGCGACCGGCCGCCTTCGCCAGGCGGTCGGCGACGTCCTGCGACTGCGCGACCGCGAGCCGGCTGGCACGGGTGCCGAGCCGGATCGGGGTCGGCCCGTCGGGCCCGGTGGCGCTGGGGTCGTCCGCGGTCGTGTCGGTCACGGAGCGACGCCCGCGGCGGCGGGCTTGAACCCCGCTCGCACGTTCTCGCAGCAGCCCGGACGGCACACGTCGTACCAGGGGCCGATGTCGGTCATGTGCGGGCGCTCGGCCTTGGGCGTGCCGTTGACGCGCTCGAGCACCAGGTCGACGAGACCGGACACGTAGGCCGGGTCGATGCCGGGGGTCTGCGTGCGGAGCGACCAGAAGCCGAGCTCACCGGCGGTCTCGGTGGCTTCCTCGTCGAGGTCCCACATGACCTCCATGTGGTCGCTGACGAAGCCGAGCGGGACGATCAGCACGGCACGGGTCGGGCCGCCCTTGAGGTCGTCGTTCATGTAGTCGTTGATGTCGGGCTCGAGCCACGGCTGCGTCGGGGGGCCGGAGCGCGACTGGTAGACGAGCTTCCAGGCGGGCTTCGACGTGCCCTGCAGGTGGGCGTGCTCGGGCTGCTCGAGGAGCTCGGCCCAAGCCTGGTCGAGGACGACCTCGCCGACGGCCAGGTGCTGCGCCTCGTACGCGCCGTGCTCGTCGAACCCGCGGTAGTCGGGCCCGGAGCGGGCGGCGTCGGACGACGGGATCGAGTGCGTCGAGAAGAGCACCTGCAGCTCGGTCGCGACGTCGAGGCCCTCGTTCTCGGCGATCGCGCGGGCCATGCCGTCGCGGACGCCGTCGATGAACGGGCGGACGAAGCCCGGGTGGTCGAAGAACTGGCGGACCTTGTCGATCTGGATCGTGTCGATCAGACCGGTCTCGGTGAGCACGCGGGCGTAGTCCTCGCGGTACTGCCGGCAGCTCGAGAACGACGAGTACGCGCTCGTGGCGATGGCGACGAGCTTCGTGTAGCCCTTGTCCGCCGCCTCGGTGAAGGCTTCTTCCAGGTAGGGCTCCCAGTTGCGGTTGCCCCAGAGGACCGGCATGTCGATGCCGCGCGACGCCAACTCGGCCTCGAGTGCGGCCTTGAGCGCCCGGTTCTGCGCGTTGATCGGGCTCACGCCGCCGAAGTGGCGGTAGTGGTGCGCCACCTCTTCCAGACGCTCGTCCGGGATCCCGCGGCCGCGGGTGACGTTGCGCAGGAAGGGGATGACGTCGTCCTGGCCCTCGGGGCCACCGAAGCCGGCGAGCAGGATCGCGTCGTACGCGTTCGGGGTCTCGACGTGCTCGGGACCGGACGCCGCCGCGGGGGTGGCGGCGAGGACCTGGCCGTTCGTGATCATGCTGGTGTCGGTCAAGACAGCACCTCCGGGAGTTCGGCGGTCGTCACGCGACGACCCGTGAAGAAGGGGACCTCTTCGCGCACGTGCATGCGCGCTTCGGTGTAGCGGAGATCGCGCATCAGGTCGACGAGGTCGACGAGGTCCGGGCTCTCGAGCGGCAGGATCCACTCGTAGTCGCTCAGGGCGAAGGTCGCGATGGTGTTCGTGAGCACGCGGCGGTACTTCGCGCCGGCGATGCCGTGGTCGCGGAGCATCTTCGAGCGCTCCTCCTCGGGCAGCAGGTACCACTCGTAGGAGCGGACGAACGGGTACACCGTGATCCACGCCTCGGGGTCCTTACCGCGCAGGAACGCGGGGGTGTGCCGCTTGTTGAACTCGGCCTCGCGGTGCATCGCCATCACGTGCCAGACCGGCTCGGCGTCCTGGAACAGGCCGGTGCGACGGATCTCGCGCAGCACGGCCTGGATGGCCTGCGCGTCGTCGCCGTGCAGCCAGACCATGACGTCGGCATCGGCACGGAAGGCCGAGACGTCGTAGAAGCCGCGGATCGTGACCCCGCGCTCGGCGGCGCCGGCGATCACGGTGTCGAGTTCGGCCACGGCGTCGTCGCCGACGCGGTGGACCGGACCGAGGGGCCGGCGGAACACTGCCCAGAGGGCGTAGGCCGTCAGCAGGTTCGGGTCGATCCCGGAGTCCGGGTGAACGGTCTCGGCGGGTTCGGTGTGGGGGTGGTCGTTCGCGTGCGCGGGCGCGTCGGAGCTCATGGATCCATTGTCCTATCGGTTGCCAGGGTGTTGGCCGCCCCGCATCCGGTGGACCGCGCTCGGGCGGTCTACCGCCGTCGGAGCACCATCACGACGATACCCCCGACCACCGCCACGCCGGCTGCGAGACCGGCCAGGTAGGGCACCGGCTTCTCGTCGAGGCCGCGCTTGAACTTCGACGCCGCGATCCCGATCTGCCTCGGGACGTTGAGCTTGTCCTCGATCGCGTCGAGGGTGTCGAACAACTGGGCGCGGGTCGCGGCGACGCGAGCAGCGAGATCGTCGTGCGGGTCGGTCACGGTTCCTCCGTCGGTGGTGCGGCTGTCAGGGCTGTCGGCGCTCAGGAGCGGCCGTCGACGTCCGGCTTGCGGCTGCCGTACTGCGTCGGCGGGGTCGGCTTCTTGCCGAGGCCCTTGACCGCGTTGATGTCGTCCTTGACGCTGGCGATGGTGCGCTTCGGCGTGATCGGCAGGCCCTTCTTCAGGCGCTTCCAGCCGACGAGACCGAGGATCGCGGCGATGATCAGCATCACCACGGCCACCACCAGCGCGGCCAGCCACGCCGGCATCACGGTCGCGAGGCCCATCACGGCTGCTGTCAGCAGGACGCCGATCGCGTAGAGCACGACGACGAGCGCGCCGACCAGCAGACCGGCTGCGAGGCCGAAGATCTTCGCCTTCGCGAGCATCTCGGCCTTGAGCAGGTCGATCTCGCCTTTGACCAGGCCCTTGACGAGCTTCGGGACGTCACCGACCAGGCCGAACAGCGAACGCGACTTGCGATCGCGGGTGTCGGTCATGAGGTGGTGGTGTCCTTCTTCTGGCCGACCTTGCGAACGGCCTTCTTGGTCGTCTCACCGATGAACTCGGCGACGTCCGGGGTCTTGTCGGCGATGAAGTCCTCGGCGACGTGCACGCCCTTCTGGACGCCGTTGCTGTTCCAGACCTTGCCGCTGACGGTCTTGATCTGCTCGTACCGCGCCCGTCCGGCTCGCGATCCCAGGACGTACCCGAGTGCGGCGCCGGCGACGAACAGGAGCTTTCCGCGCATGTGCGATTCCTCCGTGCATTGGTTGTGCGGTGGTCATGCACCGAACGGAATACGTCCGGCGGTCTCACCAACAGTAGCCCTCAGGGGCTGCGGGGTCCGCTCAGGAAGCGAGGATCTCGTCGGCCGCCTTCCGAGCGGCGGCGATGATGCCCGCCAGGCCGCGTCCGGTCGAGGCCTCGCCGATGCCGACGACACCCTCGGCCAGACCGGCCGCGGCGAGGTCCGGTCCGTACCAGCCGACACGCGCGGCGCCGCTGACGCGGTCCGCCGTGATCGGCACGCCGAGCAGCGTGGACGCGTCCTGCAGGGCGCGGCTGCCGACGGGGTCGGCCGGGTCGACCGGGAGGCTCGTGGCGACGCCCGCAGGGTCCGTCGCGGCGGTCGCGTAGCTGAGCCGCAGGACGTGGCGTCCGTCCGCCACGTCGGCCAGCCACGGCCACTTCACCGTCGCGTGTGTGAGGGCCTTCGCCGACACCGCCTGCGCGTCCGGGTGCACGAGCATCCCGGTGCCACGCGGTGCGGCGTCGAGGTCCGGCTGGTCGACGACGAGCGTGACGAGCTGGATGCCCGTCCGGTCGGGGGCGGCGGTGCGCTCCGGATCGGCGACGGAGGACAGGGTGTGCTGGGCCGGCAGCCGTTCGGTCGTGCCGTCGGCGCGGACGATCTCGACCGCGTGCGCCTCGATGCGGGTCGCCCGGGTGCGCAGCCGGACGTCCACCCCGTAGGTCTCCATGTCGGCGACGAGCTCGTCCACCAGACGCACCGTCCCACCGCGGATCCCCTGCACCGGGGTGCCGGCGGCCGCGCGTGCGCGGAGTGACAGGACCGCCCGCGCGAGCGACCCCTCGCGGAGCAGCGCGGCACGCAGGCCCGGAGCCACCCGGTCGGGGTCGAGCTGGTCGGGGTGGGTGGAGTGCACGCCACCGGCGATCGGCACCACGAGGTCGTCGAGCACCCGCTCCCCCATGCGCCGGCGGACGAGTTCGCCGAGCGAGGACGCCTTGGCACCCACCGGTGCCGGCAGCAGCGAGTCCATCTGGGCGCGCAGGCCGCCCTTCTGCCCGACCACGGCCAGCACGTCGGCGGCCATCGGGGTGCTCGGGATGCCGAGGAGCCCGGTCGCGGGGATCGGGGAGGTCCGGCCGTCGCGGGTCATGAGCCAGGCGCCGCGCGGGTCGGGGGCGACGACGTCGTTGCCGAGCCCGAGCTCGATCGCCAGGCGGCCGACGGCGTCCGTGCGGGTGGCGAAGGAGTCCGCCGCCATGTCCAGGTCGATCCCGCCGACGGTGTGCCGACGGATCATGCCCCCGAGCTCGCCCGAGGACTCGACGAGCACCACGTGGGCGCCGCCCTTGGCGAGGTCACGGGCGGTGACGAGCCCGGCGATCCCGCCGCCGATCACGACGACGTCGGTCACGCGCCGGCTCCGTCCTGCGCTGCACCGTCGTCCGCGCGGCCGTCGCCGAGCGAGTGGACCAGCTCGACCACGCGGGTCAGGACGTCCGGGTCGGTCTCGGGCGGGACCCCGTGGCCGAGGTTCACGACGTGGGCCCGTGCGGCACCGCCCCGACGGACGACGTCGCGGACGTGCGCTTCGAGGACGCCCCACGGCGCCGAGAGCATCGCCGGGTCGATGTTGCCCTGCACGCTGACACCGGTGCCGACGCGCTGGACCGCCTGGTCGAGCGGCAGGCGCCAGTCGACCCCGACCGCGTCGACACCAACGGTGTCCGTGCCGAAGGTCGTCATGTCGGCCAGGACCTCGCCGCTGCCGACACCGAAGTGGATGCGCGGCACCCCGAGCTCGGCGACGTGCGACATCGCCTGCGCGGAGTGCGGTGCGACGGAGCGGACGTAGTCGGCGCGGGAGAGCGACCCGACCCACGAGTCGAAGAGCTGCGCGGCCGAGGCCCCGGCGAGCACCTGTGCCCGGAGGAACATCCCGGACACCTCGGCGGCCCAGGCGAGCAGCCGCGCCCACGTCTCGGGGTCGGCGTGCATGAGCGTGCGGGCGCGGATGTGGTCCTTGGACGGGCCGCCCTCGACCAGGTAGGCGGCGAGGGTGAACGGCGCCCCCGCGAAACCGATCAGCGGGGTGTCGCCGAGCTGCTCGACCGTGCGCCGGACGGCCTGCTCGATCGGGGCGAGGGCCGCGGGGTCGAGCTGCTCGAGGGCGTCGACGTCGGCGGGGGTGCGGATCGGCGACGAGAGCACCGGGCCACGACCGGGGACGATCTCGACGTCAACACCGGCGAGCTTGATCGGCACGACGATGTCGCTGAAGAAGATGCCCGCGTCGACCCCGTGCCGGCGGACCGGCTGCAGGGTGATCTCCGACGCCATCTCCGGGTCGAGACAGGCGTCGAGCATGGCTGTGCCGACCCGGAGCTCCCGGTACTCCGGCAGGGACCGTCCGGCCTGCCGCATGAACCAGACCGGGAGCGTCTCCGGACGGTCACCCCTCAGGGCCCGCACCAGGCGGGAACCACTCGTCCGCCCTGATGCCAGGGGGTGGGAGTCGGGGAGGGATGTGGTCGTCGCTTCGGTCACCGGATGATTCTCCCATCGAGCGCGTTACCATTGACTACGTGCTCATCTGTCTCACGGCGTCGCATCGCAACGCCAGCTTCGATCTCCTGGAGCGACTGAGCATCGGTGCACCCGCGGCAGCCAGCCGACTCGTCACGGATGCCGGCGTCCTGGACGGTGCAGTGGTCCTCGCGACCTGCAACCGCTTCGAGGCGTACCTCGACATCGCGGGCGACGAGAGCGACTCCGCCGTCTCCGCCACCGTGCAGGCCGTGGCTGCCGCGAGCGACCTGGACGCCACCGAGGTCCTGGACTCCGTCAACGTGCTGGGCGGCAAGGACGTCGTGCAGCACCTGTTCGCCGTGTCGAGCGGACTCGAGTCCGTCGTCGTCGGCGAGACCGAGATCTCCGGCCAGGTCCGGCGCTCGCTCGAGGACGCCCGGTCGAACGGCACCACCACCTCGGACCTCGAGCGCCTCTTCCAAGAGGCTGCGCACACCTCGCGCGGCGTCAAGACCCGCACCCGAATCGGCGCCGCCGGCCGGTCGCTCGTGCGCCTGGGCCTCGAGCTCGCCTCGTCGCGGGTCACCGACTGGGCCCGCACCCGCGTGCTGCTCGTCGGCACCGGCAGCTACGCGGCCACCACCATCGCCGCCCTGCGTGACCGCGGCGCCACGAACATCCAGGTGTTCTCGCCCTCGGGCCGCGCTCCTTGGTTCGCTGCCAAGCACGACCTCGTCGCCGCCCGTGACCTGCGCCAGGCCATCGGCGAGAGCGACGTCCTGATCACCTGCACCTCGAGCGAGGTCCCGGTCGTCGCACCGGCCGACCTCGACGACGGGGTGCGCCGCATCGTCATCGACCTCGGGCTCCCCCGCAACGTCGACCCCGCAGCCGCCGGCGTCGACGGCGTCGAACTGCTCGACCTCGAGACGATCAGCATCCACGCCCCGATCTCCGAGCTGAACGCCGAGTCCGAGGCCCGCGCGATGGTCGACGACGCCGTGTCCCGGTTCCGCGCCCAGGCGATGGAGCAGTCGACGACCCCGGCGCTCGTGGCGTTCCGCAAGCACGTGTTCGACATCCTCGACGACGAGATCGACCGGGCCAAGCGCCGCGCGGACGCCGACGGCGAGTCCGTCGAGCACACCGAGCGGGCGCTCCGGCACCTGGTCGGCGTGCTGCTGCACCGTCCCTCGGTCCGCGCTCGCGAGCTCGGTCGCGCCGGTCGCGGTGAGGAGTTCGTCGGGGCGATCGACTCCCTGTACGGCGTCCGGCCGGAGGCCGAGCCGGAGCTGTCGTCGCCCGTCGTCCCGCTGGCCGACCGCACGGCACTGGACCCGACCGCGTCGGATCGCGACGACCAGGCGGACGCGAGCTGAGCCTCCAGACAGGCTTGCAGCCACCCACGCTGCGCGTGAGTGCGCTGTTGCTGGTGCGTGACCGACGTGTCCTGATGGTGCGCGCCCGGGCGCGCGACGTGCTCTACCTGCCCGGCGGCAAGGCGGAGCCGCACGAGACCGACGTCGAGGCCGCCGTGCGCGAGGCGTACGAGGAGACCGGTCTGCGGCTCACCGCCGCCGACGTCGACCCGTTCGGCGTCGTGCTCGAGCCCGCCCACGGGCAGGCTCCCGGGACCATGGTCGCGATGACGCTGTTCCTGGTCCGGCCGGGAGGCCCGCTGGACTCCGCCACGCCCGTCGCCTCGTCCGAGGTGGACGAGGTCGATTGGGTCACCTCCGCCGACGCGGGTCGTTGTCCGCCTGCTGGCGTGGAGACGCTCCGCCGCCTGGTGGCGGCGGAGCTGATCGACTGACCGTCAGGCCTTGTCGGTGTCGGTGTACTCCCCGACCTCGCCGTTCTGGGCCGGCTCGGCCTCGCCGGGGATGTCCGAGTCGACGTACTCGCCGTCGGGTCCGGTTCCGGTCGGACGCGTCTCGCCGGGGATGTCGCTCGAGACGAACTCGCCGACGGGCTCCGTCGACTCGACGTGCTCCTCGCCCGGGATCTCGCTGTCCGTGAAGGCTCCGGCGCGGGGTTCGACCCCGTCCGCGCGACCCTCGTCGCCTCGTGCCTGTTCGTGCTTGCCCGTCATGTCCGACCTCCGCTGCTCGGGTTGCTTGCCTCGGAGTGTGCCCGTGGTCCCTGGACGCCGACCGAACCGGATGCGGCGTTCGGTGGTTGCCTGTGCACCATGCAACGCAGCAGCCGATCGAAGTTCCTGCTCGTCGTGACCGGGCTCGTCGCCGTCGGGACCCTGGCGGGGTGCGCCTCGGACGGGCAGCCCGCCGCCACCGAGACCGTCACGGCGCCCGCGCCGTCGCCGTCCGCGTCGCCGTCCACGCCGCAGTCGTCCGAGGAGTCCGCCTCGGCGGCACCGTCCTCCGGATCCGGTGCCACCGGTTCGTCTGCTGGTGACCGGTGCGCGGCGTCGTCGCTCGCCGGACGCATCGAGGCCGGCAGCGGTGGTGCCGCCGGCAGCGTCATCGTGCACCTGGTGCTCGAGAACACCGGGTCGACGACCTGCACTGTGCAGGGGTGGCCGGGGGTCTCGTTCGTCGGGGGTGGCACCGGCAAGCAGATCGGAGCGGCGGCCGTGGCGGAGAAGAGTTCCCCGCACCCGACCGTCACACTCGCTCCCGGCAAGACCGCCGTCGCCCCGCTCAAGATCGTCCGGGCCGAGAACTACTCCGCGGGCGACTGCTCGCCGCAGACCCCGGACGGCTTCCGCGTGTACCCGCCCGGCTCGAAGCAGTCCCTGTTCGTGAAGGACACGGACTACCAGGCGTGCGCGTCGGCCGATGCCTCGCTGCTGTCCGTGCAGGCGTTCGTGCCGGAGGGGCAGGCGACGTCGTAGCGGTCGGGCACCATGGTCACCGTGACCACCACGATCAGCGACGAACGCCCGAACACCGATGAGCTGGTGGCGCTGTACGACGCCGTCGGGTGGACCGCGTACACGCAGGACCCCGCGGTCCTCACCGCGGCGATCGCCGGGGCCCACACCGTGCTGACCGCCCGCGACGACGACGGACACCTGCTCGGCCTGCTCCGCACGGTCTCCGACGGCGTGACGATCGTGTACGTGCAGGACGTCCTCGTGGTGCCGTCCGCGCACAGGTCGGGCATCGGTGGTGCACTGCTCGACGCCGTGCTGCAGCGGCACGCCGACGTTCGCCAGACGGTCCTGCTCACCGACGACGAGCCGGGGCAGCGAGCGTTCTACGAGTCACGTGGCTTCGTCGAGGCCCACGACATGGAACCGCAGTCGCTGCGCTCCTTCGTGCTCCTGCGCTGAGCACGGATGGGTCTCGCGACCGATTCCGTGCGACACGATGGCGTTCCTAGACTCGGACGCATGGGGGCTCGCGCACGGACACGTTCAGCGGCAGCCGTCGCGACCGCGCTCGGCGTCGTGCTCGCCCTCGCCGCGTGCACGTCGCCACCACCGCCGGCTGGGTCGGAATCGGCGCTCGCGAAGCTCATCACCCGGGTCGAACGACTGCCCGGCGTCGACACGGCCGAGGGCGAGGTCCGTCAGGTCGACGCGAAGGACGACCCGCACAACTGGATCACGTCGCTCGAGGTGCAGGCCGACACGAGCGACCTCGCCGTCGCCGAACGGATCCGGCACACGGCAGCGCGGGGTGTCACCGGGACGACGCTGACGGTGAGCGTGGACGTGCCGCGCGGGCGAGCGTCGGCTCCGGTCATCGTCGACCCGATGGACGCCGACGTCGTCGAGCTGGCCGGTCGGTTGCGTGCGGAGCCCTTCGTGCGTCGGCTGTGGCTGACGCCGTCCGATGCAACGATCCGGCTCGTGCAGGGCATCAGCTTCAGCGACGCCGTCGAGCAGGCCCGGCCGATCCTCGATGATCACCCGGCCTCCCTGCTCCGTGGTGACGTGTCCGTGGGCATCACGGCGACACAGCCCGGCCGAGCGCTCCTGCGCGCGATCGACGGGTTCGTCGGCGACGGTGACCACGACGTCGAGCAGTTGTACTACTCACCGGGCACGACCTACGCCGACACGGCGCAGGCCCCGACCGAAACGGTCGCCGAGGCCGAACGCCCGTACCTGTCGATCTCCGGCGAACGACTCGGTGCCGTCGTCGACGTCCTCGTCGGAACGAAGGACGAAGCCGCCGACGCACACCGCGCTCCGCGCACCGCGTTCTCCGTCGGCCTCGACGGGACGAGCGGCTGGCTCGGACTCCCCCTCGACGCCGAGAAGCCGCAGGACGCCACCGCCCCGGGCACCCCGACGTCGGGCCCGTCGCCGACCCCGTGGGTGGCCGCCGACGTCAGCGACCGGGCCGCGACGCTCCGTGGGTTCCTCGAGCGCTCCGCCGACGCTGCCGGGGTCCCGGCGACCGTGACCACGGGCACCGAACAGTGCGCGCCGCCCGGGTCGAGCTGGTCGCCCGACGCGACCGGCACCCGCGCGACGGCGTTCAGCGTCGTGCCGGTGTTCCAGATCGTCGACGACGCACAGGGGCCGTTCGACGCCGTGACCGCGCTGTGGACGTCGGAGGGCTTCAGGGTCAGCGGCCGGGCGATGGGGCGGGACTACTGGTCGTCGTCGACCGGGGCGGACCCCGCCACGGCGAGCATCCGGGGCACCGCCGACGGGCTGAGTCTGAGCGCCGAGTCGGTCTGCGTCCCCTGACCGAACGCGGTCAGGACTCGGGGTCGTCCATGATCTCGCGCACCTCTTGCGCACAGCGGCACGCCTCGGCGATACGGGCGGCCCAGGCCAGTGCATCTGCCCGGCTCTCGACATCGATCACCGAGAAACCCCCGATGAAGATGTCCTTACCGGGGCGTGTGGCGGGATCGTGGACGGTGCCGTCGGTGTCGACGACCGCGCCGCCCGACGCTTCCAGCATCCCGCCGCCGAACACCCACACACCGGCGGACTTCGCCTGTCGGACGACGGCGTGCGACGCCTCGGAGACGACCGGCAGGTCGGCCATGGGAAACACCATCGTGCCCTCGTCGAAGGAGATCAGGTACCGGGTCATGCCCAGCATCATGCTCCTCAGCGACGAGCCGGGGCGTGCACGGCCTCGAGCACCTCGGTCCCCATGGTGCGCAGCGCCTCGACGACGGCCAACCGCCGCTGCAACGAGGCGTCGTCGAACGTCACCGTCACGGCGTAGCTGACCGACGACCCAGGCCCCCGCAGGATCCCCGCCTCGGCGCGCACGCCGGTACTCGACCCGGTGACCGCGACGACCTGCAGCCCGTGGTCGAGCGCACGGTGTGCCAGGGGGTCGAGCCCGAAGGAACCGGCGACCAGGTTCAGGTCGCTCGCCAGGGACAACCAGCCGAGCACGCGGTTCGACACCGCCTCGTCGACGACCTCGCCGAGCGCCAGTCCGCGCATCACCCACGACAGCTCCCCGGTCGGCGCGACGGAGGCGTCGGGGGCGTCGTCCGGGCCGCGGCGGTCCCGCACGCGGTCGATCAACGCCGTGCGCTCGATGCCCAGGGACTCCGCGCGCTCCCGGACGGCGTCGATGCCCACGGTCGACAGCAGCGCGTTCACGGCCCAGGCGTCGGCGGTGGCCCCGACCAGGGTCGCCAGGTCGGGTACCTGCATGGTCGGCTCCTGCAGGAACTGCCACAGGCCGGCACCGGTCGCGGTGTCGCGGGCCATGCGCTGCAGTCGGTCGCCGTGCAGGCGGCCGTCCTCGAGCTGGGCGGCGACCTCGATGAGCAGCAGGACGCGGCCCAGGCTCGCGACCGGCTGCACGAGGGTGTCGTCGATCGCGAGCAGGGCCTTGCCGCTGGAGGTGTCGATCACCGAGGCGCTGACCCCGGCGCCCTCGAGCGCGAGAGCACCGAGGGCCTCGGTGGTGGCGGTGAAGCGGTCGTCGGACCGGCCGCTGTGCCGACCACGACCGCGGCCGCCACCTGCTGGGCGGTCGTCCGGTCGCCGGCGGCGCGACGACCGGGCCGCGTCCGGCTCCGTCATCACCAGATCGCGACGCGCTCGGCGGGGTCGAGGTACATCGCGTCCTGCTCGGTCACGCCGAAGGTGTCGTACCAGACGTCGATGTTCCGCACGACCTGGTTGCAGCGGAACTCGTTGGGCGAGTGCGGGTCGATGCTCAGCAGACGAGCCGCCTCCTCCGGGCGGATCGCCATGCGCCACGCCTGTGCCCAGCTCAGGAAGAAGCGCTCGGCACCGGTGAGGCCGTCGACGACCGGGGGCTCCTGGCCGTCGAGCGACAGCAGGTACGCCTTCCACGCGATCGACAAGCCACCGAGGTCACCGATGTTCTCGCCGATCGTCAGGGCACCGTTCACGTGGCTGTCGGGCACCTCGGTCGGCACCAGGGCGTCGTACTGGGCGATGAGGGCCTTCGTGCGCTCCTCGAACGCCGCGCGGTCGGCCTCGGTCCACCAGTTCTCGAGCTTGCCGTCGCCGTCGTACTGCGACCCCTGGTCGTCGAAGCCGTGGCCGATCTCGTGCCCGATGACGGCACCGATCGCGCCGTAGTTCGCGGCGGCGTCGCGACCGGCGTCGAAGAACGGGAACTGCAGGATCGCCGCCGGGAACACGATCTCGTTGAAGCCGGGGTTGTAGTACGCGTTGATCGTCTGCGGGGTCATGAACCACTCGTCGCGGTCGATCGGCTTGCCGATCTTGCCGAGCTCGCGGTCGACCTGGAACGAGGCGACGGCGCGGACGTTCGCGACCAGGTCGTCGGCACGGACGGGCAGCGCCGAGTAGTCGCGCCACCGCACCGGGTAGCCGATCTTCGGCGTGAACTTGTCGAGCTTGTCGAGCGCACGGGCACGGGTCTCGTCGGTCATCCAGTCGAGCGCCGTGATGCTCTGCCGGTACGCCTCGACCAGGTTGGCGACGAGGTCGTCCATCTTGGCCTTCGACGTCTCGTCGAAGTGCTCCTGCACGTAGATGCGGCCGACGGCCTCGCCCATCGCACCCTCGACCAGCGAGACGCCGCGCTTCCAGCGCTCGCGCTGCTTCGGCGCACCGGTGAGTGCGGTGCCGTAGAACGAGAAGTTCGTGGCCGAGAACGCACTGTTCAGGTACGCGGCCGACCCGCGGATGACCTGCCACCGCAGCCAGTCCTTCCAGACCTCGAGCGGCTGGTCGTTGAGCAGGTCGGCGAGACCGGTGATGAACGACGGCTCGCGGACCACGACGGTCTCGAAGGCGCCGGCCGGAGCATCGATGGCCTGCCACCAGACCTGCAGGTCGACGCCCTTCGCGAGCGCGGCGACGTCGGCCCACGGCAGCTTGTTGTAGGTCTTCTGGCTGTCACGCGTGGTGACGTTGTCCCAGTGCTTCGCGGCGAGCGCCGTCTCGAGCGCGATGACGTGCTCGGTGCGCTCCCCGCCGTCCTCGAATCCGGCGAGCGGGAACATCGCGGCGACGAACTCGCGGTACTTCGTGCGGATGTCGGCGAACCGCTCCTCGCGGTAGTACGACTCGTCGGGCAGCCCCAGGCCGGACTGCTCCAGGAACACGACGTACGACTCGGGGTCGCCCGGGTCGTTGTCCACGAAGAGCTGCAGGAAGCTCGGCAGGCCGAGCCGCTCGAAGCGGCCGACGGTGGCGATGACCTCGGGCACGGACTGGATGGCGTCGATCTCGGCGAGCAGCGGCTCGATGGGTGCCGTCGCCAGCTCCTCGAGCCGGGCCTCGTCGGTGAACGAGGTGAAGAGGTCACCGACCTTGCGCTCCTCGGTGCCGGGGGCGGCCTGCTGCGAGCGCTCGATGATGTCGCGCACGGCGATCTCGGCGGCTTCGGCCAGCACCGTGAAGGAGCCGTACCGGGCCTTGTCGTCGGGGATCGGCGTCGCCTCGATCCAGGTCCCGTTCACGTGGCGGTACAGGTCGTCCTGGGGGCGCACCGCGGGGTCGAGTTCGTCAGTGTGGATGCCGGAGGCACGTGCGACGTCGGTCATGCGGTCCACGATAGCCACCGACCCCATGGGGCAGGCCGATCCGGGTCGTCACCGGCACACGGCTGCCGGTACGGTCATCGCATGGGACTTCCGTGGAAGCTGCACGGCGACGGCAAGACCGTCTCCGCGACGACGATCGTGGCACCCGATGAACGGCTCACCTGGCCCCGGACGATCGGTCTCGGCGTGCAGCACGTCGTCGCGATGTTCGGCGCCACGTTCCTGGTGCCGCTGCTGACCGGGTTCCCGCCGTCGACGACGCTGCTGTTCAGCGGCATCGGCACGATCCTGTTCCTGCTCATCACGGGCAACCGCCTGCCGAGCTACCTCGGCTCGTCGTTCGCCTTCATCGCCCCGATCGGTGCGGCGACCAAGATCGGTGGCATCCCGCTCGCCCTGTCCGGCATCATCGTCGTCGGCGTGCTGCTGGCGATCGTCGGGCTCGTCGTGCACCTGGCCGGCGCCGGCTGGATCGACCGGTTGATGCCCCCGGTGGTGTCCGGCGCGATCGTCGCCCTGATCGGCTTCAACCTGGCCCCGGCGGCCCGCGACAACTTCACGGCGGCCCCGGTCATCGCGCTCATCACCCTCGCGGCGATCATCCTGGTCACGGTCCTGTTCAAGGGCCTGATCGGCCGGCTGTCGATCGTCATCGGTGTGCTCGTCGGCTACGTCGCGGCGCTCATCGGCGGCCAGGTCGACTTCTCGAAGGTCGACGCAGCACCGTGGATCGGTCTGCCGGAGTTCACCGCTCCCGCCTTCGACCCGTCGCAGCTCGCGATCTACCTGGCGTTCGTGCCGGTCGTCCTGGCACTGGTCGCCGAGAACGTCGGCCACGTCAAGGGCGTGGGGCAGCTGACCGGCCGCGACCTCACGCCGCTCACCGGTCGGGCGCTCTTCGCCGACGGCATCTCAACCGTGCTGGCCGGCGTCGGCGGCGGCTCCGCCACCACCACCTACGGCGAGAACATCGGCGTCATGGCCGCCACCCGCGTCTTCTCCACCGCCGCCTACTGGGTCGCCGCGATCGCGGCCGTCCTGCTCGGCCTGTCGCCGAAGATCGGCGCCGTCATCTCCTCGGTGCCGGCCGGCGTGCTCGGCGGTGCCACCACCGCGCTCTACGGCCTGATCGGCGTCATCGGCATCCGCATCTGGGTCGAGAACCGCGTCGACTTCTCGAAACCGAAGAACCAGCTGACCGCCGGCATCGCCCTGATCATCGGCATCGCGGACTTCACGTTCCGCTTCGGCCAGGCCAGTTTCGGCGGCATCATCGTCGGCACGATCGCCGCGATCGTCGTCTACCACGTGATGGACGTCATCGGCCGGGCTCGCGGCACCGACGAGCCGTCGACCGAGGCTCCCGACCCGGCACACGCCGCCACCGGCGGCGTCCCCGCCGAACCGCGCGCCGACTGACGCGAGTGGTCGGCCGGAACGCGCGTCCGGCCCGACGACGTGGGACCACCGGACTGGAGGCCCGTGGCGGACACGGCCACGGGCCTCCAGTCCGTCACGGTGCGGGGTGCAATCAGGAACGCGTCCGGCTCGGGCTGAGCAACGGGGACGACGCCCACGGCAGATCAGCGGCAGACTCGTCCCCGTGAACCTCCGCACACCCGCTGTCTCTGGGATGCTCCTCGCCGCTGCGCTGTCGATCACGAGCTGCGCCCACCAGGGCCAGGAAGACGGGTACCTCACGCTGACTGCGGGCGAGGCCACCCTGTCGGCTTGTCCGACCGCGGCGCCGGTGCAGGTCGAGGCGCTGCGGACCGAGGAACTGCCCACCTGTGATCCGATCGGGCAGACCCTCGTCTTCCCCGACGGCGAGCAGATCCAGCTGCCGGAGCAACAGGGCGGCGGCGGCGCGTCGACCTCGGAGTCGGGCGACCACTACGCGTACCAGAACGTCGGCAACTGGGGACTCGTCGCGGCCCGGGCGGACGCCGACTGCTCGCACGTGCAGGAGTGGGGCAACCCGGAAGCCCTCCGACGCGTGCACGAGGCGTTCGGGAGCGGATGGGTCTGTCCCTGACCCTGCCCGAGTGACGAGCGCGCAGCTCCGCCGCGGCGTGGACGAGGGCGTTCGCCGTGCCCGATTCACCCGTCCGTCTCGGTCGCCGTTCCGGTGGGCGAGCGCTCGGCGTGGTCGTTCCACAGCGCTCGGCGACGCCGGACCGCCCTGAGCGTCACCTGCCAGCAGACGAGATAGCCGATGCCGACGAACGGCAGGACCGCCCACTGCGGGGCACCGAGCCAGCCGGCAAGACCTGCCAGGGCGACCACTCCGAACATCGACCCGACGAGGATCAGTGACTGGACGTTGCGGAGACGGCGTTCGCGTCTGCTCGGCTTCACCCGGCCCACGATAACGACCCCTGGTCGCGAACACAGGGATGGCGGGCTGGAGGCCCGTGGCGGCGCCGCCACGGGCCTCCAGTCCGTCATGGGGTCGCGCCCACCGCGCCTGGTGATCACGACGGGTCGGCATCGCCGACAGAATGGGTCGGTGCACCGACCCACCCGACCTGCCGTGACCGCTGAGCGGCGCGCGGTCGACCGCGACATCGTGCGGCTGGCGGTGCCGGCGCTCGGCGCGCTCGTGGTCGAGCCGCTGTTCCTGCTGACCGACACCGCGCTCGTCGGGCACCTCGGGGCGACGCCGCTGGCGGCCGTCGGGCTCGCGAGTGCCGTGCTGTCGACGGTGACCGGGCTGCTGGTGTTCCTGGCGTACTCGACGACGCCGGCCGTGGCCCGTGCGCTCGGCGGTGGTGACCGTCGCGGAGCCGTGCACGCCGGCATCGACGGCATGTGGCTCGCGCTCGTGCTGGGGGTGGTGCTGGCGCTGGTCGGGTGGCCGCTCGCCGGGCCGCTCGTCGACCTGTTCGGCGCCTCGGCCGAGGTGGCGGCCGCCGCGACCGCGTACCTGACCGTCTCGCTGATCGGGCTGCCGGGCATCCTGGTGGTGACCGCCTCGACCGGACTGCTGCGTGGGCTGCAGGACACGAAGACCCCGCTCGTCGTCGCGACCGTCGGGTTCGTCGCGAACGGACTGCTCAACGCCGTCCTGATCTACGGCGCCGGCTGGGGTGTCGAGGGATCCGCCGCCGGCACCGTCATCGTGCAGTGGGCGATGGCCGTCGTCTACGTGCGCATCGCGGTGCGGGCCGCTCGGTCGTCGGGGGCGCCGCTGCGACCCGGTGCCTCGGGCGTCGCACGGGCACTGCGGTCGGGCGCGTGGCTGTTCCTGCGGACCGCGTCGCTGCGGATCGCGATGCTCGCGACCGTCGGGGCCGCCGCCGGGCTGGGGACCACCGGACTGGCGACGACCCAGGTCGGGCTGACCGTGTTCTCCACGCTGGCGTTCGCGCTCGACGCCCTGGCGATCGCCGGGCAGGCGCTGGTCGGACACGGACTCGGCGGACGTGACCCGGAGCGGGTGCGGCTGGTGACCAGGCGGCTCGTGCTGCTCGGGATTGCCGGTGGAGTGGTGCTCGGGGTGCTGACCCTGGCCGTGAGCGGGCTGCTCGGGCCGGTGTTCTCGGACTCGCAGGCGGTGCGGGACGCCCTGCCCGTCGTGCTGGTGCTCATCGCGGTCGGGATGCCCGTCGCCGGGTACGTCTTCGTGCTCGACGGGGTGCTGATCGGCGCCGGGGACGCGCGGTACCTGGCCATCGCCGGAGGCGTGAACCTGGTCGTGTACCTGCCGCTGCTCTGGTGGGCCGGTGGGACGCTCGCGGGGCTGTGGGCGGTGTTCTCCCTCGGGTACATCGGAGTCCGGGCGGTGACGCTCGGGGCGCGGGCGCACCGTCGCGGCTGGGTGGAACAGGCGTTGGCGCGGTGAGCGGGTCTGCTCCTTCTGGGCCCGCTTCGTCTGCCTCGCCTGCCGGGCCTGATTCTCCTGCGGCACCGTCGTCTTCGGTCGCTTCGTCGGCCGTGCTCGCCACGGTCGGCATCGGGGTGCAGGGCGTCGCGAAGCTGCTCGTGACCGTCGTCGTCGGGCGGGTGTTCGGCACCGAGACCCTCGGGCAGACCACCGCGCTGCTGTCGCTCTCGGTGTTCGTCGCCCTGCTCTGGCCGAACGCCGCGGGCAACACCGCGTCGCGGTTCCTGGCGATCGCGCTGCGGGGTCGGCGGTCCGATGCCGCGGTGAACCGGCTGCTCGGGGTGTCGATGCTGGTGTCGAGCGTGGTGCTCGCCGCAGTCACCGTGCCGATTGCGCTGGCCTGGGGCAACGGCCCCGGGATGGTGCTCGGTGGTGCCGCGGTCGTCGTCGGCTACGGCCTCTACTGCTACGCCCGCGGCGCGCAGCTCGGCTACGACCGGGCACCCCGGGTAGCGCTGTGGGACTCCGTGACGAGCGTGCTGGCGCTCGCGTTGCTCGTGGTGGCGTGCGTCGCCCGGCTCGAGCCCTTCGTGCTGCTGCCCCTGGCCATCGGGTACACGGTGTTCGCGATCGCGTGCTGGCCCCGGGGCAACGGCTTCCCACCTGTTTCGCGCGAACCCGCTGCCGGGGTGCTCGGGTTTGCGGCATGGAACGTGCTGGCGGTTGTGACCTCGAACGGGTTGCTGCAGTTGACGATGATCTCGGCGCAGGTGACGTCGTCGGCGCACGACGCCGGTGTCTACGCGGCCGCCTTCACCCTGGCGACGCCGGCGTCGATGCTCGGGCAGGCGTTGGGGCAGGTGCTCGTGCCGGCGTTCGCGCACCGGACCGGTGGTGGTTCGTTGCGGTCTCGTGGGGCGCTGGTGCTCGTGGTCGGGTTCGCCGCTGCTTCCGCCGTGGTGTTCGGCCTGGTCGCGCTGCTCGCCGGGTGGTTCCTGCCGATCGTCTACCCCGCCGAGGGTGCCGCGGCAGTCGCCGACCTGCGGTACCTGATGGTCGCGGTGTGGGTGTTCACCGTCGGGCTCGTGCCTGCCGCGTTGCTGCTCGCCGCTGGGCGTTCACGGCAGGTCGCACTGGCTTCGGTCGCCGGGTTCGTCGTCGGGGCTGGGCTCATGGCGGTGCTCGGGCCAGTCGCGGGTGTCGCTGGTGGGACGACGGGGTTCTTGGTGGGGAGTGCGGTGAACCTGGTTGCGGTGGTGGGGGTCGGGGTGTGGCCGGTCAGAGCGGCCACGTCCATTCGCCGAGGACCGGTAGCCGACCAGCGGAAGGGGTGACCGGCTACGCTCCTGCGTTCCGATAAGGCACTCCCATGTCGAATCACTCTGTCCTAGCGAGACCCGTGATCAGGCCCTGAGCAAGGCTTCGGCTACTCGGAGCTGCAGTGCCTCAGGAATCTCACCGACGAGCTGCCGGACAGATGTGTAGGCAATTCTTGCGCCAACTACGTCCACCAGCCTCCTGTGATATTGCGAGCAAGCGTCGACAACAATTCCAGACCCATCTGCCGCATGATCGTCAGACATAAGCCCGCGCACAACTGCACCGAAGGCCGACGAAGTCATCCAGGATTGCTCTAGTAACACTAATACAAATTGTGCGATTGCACCTCCGGCAGCGTTTCCGGCGATACGGCGGAGCCATTTGCCTACGGCTTGGACCCAGCCTTGCAACGAATCCGGACTGCCAGCGGAGGCCTCGAGGGCTCGAAGGATCGCCACCAACTTTCTGTCAACGTCGATTGCAGGGTCAAGGCGCAGGCCAGCGGCGACCCCTTTTGGTTCTTGACCATCTAATTGCAACGCAAGCGCGAAAGTACGTGGCCGGAACGGCACTCCCGAGAACCCAGCGCTCAACAACTGCGCCTCTAGCAAATCCCTCTCGGCGTCGCTGAGGCTACCCGCACGCGCAGCCCACTCAATTAGCGCGATCGTACCAAACGCTTGGGCACCGCTCTGGCGAGCAATTGCACGCATCACACTGTCGTCGGACCACAGCACTTCACCAGCATCAATAGCCCGATCGGCTGCAAGCAGCCACACGTTTCCTGACAGATCCGTACTGGTCGACTCTGCCTCGTCCTTAAAGACCGTCACGCTGTGGTGAACGTGCTCCGCGCGCGTAAACCACTGCGCGATTTTGCGTTGCAACCCACTTTGACGATCCACGACCGAATCGTGCACTCTCCTCGGGACCCAGTCCGGCCCAGGTCCCCAGTTCGGCACCAAACTGTCGCGAGTGGGTAGGTCAAATTCTGCCTCAGAGGCATCTGCCGCCTGCGCTAGAACTACACGCGGCGACGCGAAAAGGCCATAAAGAACAGCAGAACTCCGATCATCAAAAAGCGCCAATGCGAAGACAGCTGTCGTGTCAATTACAACAGGGTCAGCGAGAGCAGCCGCGACGGCGGCAATCTCATTCTCTAGATCGACCGGAGTTGAGAAGCGCGGCGATGCAAACCAGGCGGCATTGATAGTCGCAAATAGCCGTCCCGTCGCGGCTTGAAGCGCCCCAAGCGGCAGCTTGCCTTCCCGCACGGCCGTTTCAAGCGACGTCAAGTCGGGAACGGGACCGAGAGCTGACCCAAGACTGTCGAGGAAGTTCCCCGCATCGCTCACCTCGAACCGCCGAACCAACTTCGATTCTGGGAATCGATCGAAGTATCTTTGTAAGAAGCCAGAGAACTCTTCGGCTTCCTCCTCTTCGCGCACCTCCCCGGCGAAGGTTGCTACCAACGCCGCATGGATGCGCTCGTCATCGGGCCATCGAGCGACTAGACGCAGAGCTTCAGCAAGCCCAAACACCTCGCGCCCAAGTCTCTGCCTGAGGTGCATCAAGTTGAGAGCCTGATCAAGGGAGACAGGATCCGGCCGTCCCCCTTTGATCCATGCTTCTAGACCTTTTCTTAGGTGACCGGCGTTCGTCCTACATTGAATGATCCACCAGAGCGCCGTTTCATTACGTGGAAGATACGCGTGCAGTTCCTCCGCCGCTACTGCCGCGTCGGCCCAATTTCCGAGACTGCTGTGCCCCTCAACCAAAACCGAGTAGGCGTTGCCGAGCCCTCCCCAAGAATCGCTCGCCCGAGCTATAGCATTCTCCGCCCGGTCGATCGCCTCTGCCCAGCGCTTGGCGCGCTGCGACACTCGAGCAGCCGTTAACCATAGGTCCGAATCTCCCGACTGTCGCGCTAGTTGCGTCGCCAGAGCGTCCACAGCATGCTCGTCGCCATTCCGCTGGTAGAACTGAAGGAGACTAAATGCCACCCGAGGGTTCTGAAGTGCATCCCGTCGCGCGATTGCAAGTGCCTCGGCGCTCCCGCGCGCAAGGCTTGCGGTCAACTCGATGTCGTCCGCAACTTCAGGGGCAAGTCGACGAACTCTAGCAATTGAGTCGTGCTCGACGCCGTATTGCGCCAGCATCATGCACAATTGCGAAGCGCGTCTAACATCCGGCTCCGCCGATAGTGCCATGTGCCAGAGCACAACGGCGGCACTTCCATGCCCAAGAGTCTCGTTTAGAGTAGCCATGACATCCGCGCGGGTGCCTGCACTCTCCATCCTGCCTAGGAGCTGCTTCGTAGGGTTGACCTCACCGCCTCTCGCGAACAGAAGAGCGAGTTCACTCACTACAGCCTGGTTACTCGCCTCCTGGAGTGTCGCTTCTCCGATAGGCGGTGCTTGTCCCAACGACCTTGCACGGTCAACGTCTTGAAGGAGTAACGCTGCCACCATCGCTTGTCGAACTAAATCCCCAGTAGGAAGCCGAAGGCCGCGCGCGCGGTCGCGAACCGCAAGCCCAGAGACCAAAATGCGCTCCAGCGCCGTGCTGCGCAGGCGTACGTCTCCAGAGGCATCCTGCGCAAGGCTCGCCTCGATGCTGATCTCGGCACCGTCAAGATTGTCATCTTCTTCCCAGGCTTTCCAGCCGAGCGTCCGAGCCTCATCAAGTCGCCCTGCCGCCCGTGCAACTCGCGCCTCCACCACGCGGAGATAACTCCGCTCCGATGGGTCCTTCGCAGATTCCTTCCATAGCTGCATGTGTCGGTCAACGTCCTCGTCGGTGAGGATATTTTGCAACTGTGCACTTGCGAGACTCGCCCAAGGATGCGGGTCCATCGTACCGAGCAATGCAACGCGTTCATCATCGCTCGCTCCGGCGATACATTGCACTCTGCGTACAGCCCAGTATCCCTGTGGCTGCGCTCCGGACTTGAGCGCTGCCTCCAAAAACTCATCAGCGCTCGATGTTAAGCCGTGCGCCTCCGCGAGCTCTCCGAGGAAAGCCGTCGCTCGCCAGGGCGCTTGGGATACTTCTGGCCGAGTAGTCCAAAGGGAAAACAACTGTCTGAGATCTTCGCTACTAAAATACTCCCCAAGGAATTTAGCCAGGGCGGGCCAATCTCGTCGAACAGCCGCTGCTTCTCGCGCGAATTTTTGCGGAAGTTTTGCTGCGAGTAAGTCGAAACGCGCGTCATCAGTCTGGAAGGTCGCCAAGGCCCCGAGGACCACCTGCTCCGTTCTCTCTATCGACCGGCCCGTACCCAGTTGTGCGTACCTTGCAGAATTAGCGGTGTCATAAATTGCGTGGGCTTCGAGTAGCACCTCCGCCAAGGCTTCGAGTTCGCTCAAGTGAAAACGATGCGGCGGCATCCGACGCGCTATCTCCTGCTGCGTGTGCTCTCCGAGCCCCCGAGTCAGCAGCGATTTACGCACCTGCCCAAAGCGCAGCAGCCTTCTGACTTCCGGTCGGCTCACATGAATGCCACGCTCAGCAAGCTCTGCACTCGCAAGCTTCGCAATCCTGAAGGGACGGGCGACGATAGGGACGAATTTTAACAAACCACTCGCAGCTTTCGCAGCGGGTACGAGTTCCGACATGGATGGCCTCCCGCCCTCAGGTTGTCATGCCCCTCTGACAGACACAGTCCGATAAACGCCCACACTCGTCAGCTTCCGCAGCGGGTGCGGCACGCCGTGACGTCCCCTTCCGGTCAGTCTCGCTGCAGTCGTGGGTTATGCCTAATCACCATCGTGCCCCACGCCCGAACGGGCGTCGTTCTGGGGTCCGCCAGGGCTCTCGCCGCAGATGCGCGTAAGGGTCCAACCCCAATGCCATACGCAACCGAAGACGGTGCTCGCGCTAGTCCGCAATCGAGCCGGGCGGCGGCCCCGTCGTGTCCCGCACCCGCAACTCCGAGGTGAACGACGCCGGCTGCGGCTCCGCCCCCTCGAGCATCGCCAGGGCGGCACGTGCGGCGGCCTGCCCCTTCTGCACGAAGGGCTGCACCAGGGTGGTCAGGTGCCGGATCGGGGTCCGGTGGAGCAGGCTGTCGTCCACGGTGATGCCGTCGAAGCCGACGACGCTGACGTCCTCGGGCACACGGAGCCCGGCATCAAGTGCAGCCGAGATCACCCCGACGGCGATCAGGTCGCTCTGGGCGATGACGGCGGTGGGGCGGGGGCCGTCCGGCGCGAAGAGCTGGGTGCCGGCGAGACGTCCCTCTTCCACCGAGCTGCCAGCGGTCTCGATCGCGACGGCGTCCGGGTAGACCTGGCGCACACCACGCAGGCGCTCGAGCGTGGTGAAGGCGATGCCCTCGTTCTGCCGGGCCGCGTTGATCGGGCCACGGCGACGCGCGGCATCGAGCGGCAGGGTCACGACGGTCACGTCCTGGTGGCCGAGCCCCTGCAGGTACTCGGCAGCACGGCGTGAGGCATTGCGGTTGTCGAGCTGGACGGGGACGGCACCCTCGATCTCGTCCGCCTCGATCGCGACGACGGGGATCTGTCGGCGACGCAGCACCGCGACGGCGGGGTCGATCCGGACGTTGCACCCGACGAGCACGACGGCGTCCATCGGGGCGTCCACCAGCGGGCCGGCACCCTGCTCGTCGTCGAGCGGACTCCGCACGAGCAACAGTGAGGCACCGGCAGCACCGGCGACCTCGGCGATGCCGTCGAGCGTCAGGACGTTGACCGGATCGCGGAAGGCATCGCTCAGGCGCTCGTCCATCACGACACCGATGACGCCGGAGCGGCCGCGGCGCAGGGAACGGGCACGGGGATCGGGGCCGCCGTACCCGAGGTCGGCGGCGGCGGCGAGCACGCGGGCCTTGGCGTCCTCGGACACCGGGCCGAGACCACTGAAGGCGAGTGAGGCCGTCGACGGCGCCACGCCGGCGGCACGGGCGACCGCGGCGAGCGTCGGGCGCGGTCGTCGAGCAGCGACGTCGCGGGGAGGCGACGCGCCGGGTCCTGTTGCCGGTTCGTCCATCGCCCGTTAGCGTAGCCGGAACAAGCAGTCGAATCGATTCGACAGCGGCATGACCAGCACGAACCCGCACCGGAACGCGCAGCACCGAGCGCGCCGCAGCACGATGGGAACCACCATGACGACGCCGTCCACCCGCACCATCCCGACCACCAAGGCCTGGATCATCGCGGTGTTCGTGGTGTTCACCCTGTCCGGGCTCGACATCGCGACGTGGCTGGGCCGGATCCCGAGCGTCCGCGACTCCCTGGGGGCGAGCACGTTCGAGATGGGCCTGCTCGTGCTCGGCATGGCCGTCGGTTCCATCGGCGGTCTGACCTTCGCCGGGCACATCGTCGCGAAGCTCGGTGCTCGTCGGGGCGTGCAGGTGGCTGCGGCGTGCCTGGCGGTCGGGATGATCTTCGCCGGGGTCGCGGTCACGCTCGGGTGGGGCTTCGCCGCCATCTGGATCGCGCTCATCGCGTTCGGCTTCGGCAACGGCCTGTGCGACGTGTCGATGAACGTCTCCGGCGCCGCGGCAGAGAAAGCCGGCGGACGCACGATCATGCCGCTGTTCCACGCCGCGTTCAGCCTCGGCACGCTCGCGGGTGCAGGCCTCGGTGCGCTGGCCGAGCGGTTCGAGATCCCGGTGTCGTGGCACTTCATCGTGCTCGTGGTCGTCACGAGCGCCGCCATGCTCGTCGCCGTCAGGAAGTTCCAGGACGAGCACCGCTTCGAGCAGCCGGTGTCCACCGACACCAGCCCGGTCGCGACCCCGCTCACCCGCTGGCAGGTCTGGGCACAGCCCTCGACGCTGCTCATCGGCGTGATCGTGCTCGGCATGGCGCTGGCCGAGGGGTCCGCGAACGACTGGCTGCCCCTCGCGATGATCGACGGCCACGGGCTCGACAACGCCGGCGGTGCTGCCGTGCTGACGGTGTTCCTCGCCGCGATGACTGCCGGCCGCGTCGCCGGCAGCCCGCTGATCGACAAGTTCGGCCGCGTGCCGATCCTGCGCATCAGCGCCGCCGTCGCGGTGGTGGGCCTCGGCATGCTCATCTTCATCGACAACGTCCCGCTCGCGATCGTGGGCGTCGTGCTCTGGGGCCTCGGTGCCAGCCTCGGCTTCCCGATGGGCATGTCCGCCGCGGCCGACGACCCCCGCACCGCCGCCGCCAAGGTCAGCGCCGTCGCGACGATCGGCTACGTGGCGTTCCTGGCCGGGCCGCCGCTGATCGGGTTCCTCGGTGAGGAGATCGGCCTGCTCGGCGCGCTGCTCATCGTCTTCGTGTTCATCATCGCGGCCGGCCTGGCCTCGGGCGCGGCCCGCGAGACCGGTGCCGCCGCCCGGCCCGCCCGCGGGACCGCCAAGACGAGCGGGACGACGAAGCGCGAGACCGAGAAAGCCAGCCAGACCGACAAGACGAGCGAGACCAGCCGCAGCTGACGCACCCCGCGCTCAGTCGCCGCCCCCCGCCCGCGCCCGCGTCGCCAGGTGCAGCGCGAGCCGGGTCTCCGGGTCGGACAGGTCCACCCCGAGCAGCCGCTCCACCCGCGCGATGCGGTCGGACACCGTGTTCCGGTGGACCCCGAGCACCGCGGCGGTCTCGGCGATCGACGACTCCGCGTCCAGGTAGGCGGCGAGCGTCGTCAGGAGCGCCCCGCCGCCGCGTTCGAGCGGTGCGAGCAACTGCCGAGAGGCGGGCAGGAACGTGTCCGTCTGCGTCCACGCGAGCAGCAGCTGCGCGAGCCCGAGCCGGTCGACGTGCACGAAGTGCCCCGACTCCGGACGGCTGGCGGCCAGACGGGCGGCGTCGCCCGCCTCGCCGAGCGTCCGGACCAGCCCGGCAGGGCCCGCCTGCAGACTGCCGACGCCCACGTTGGTCTCCACGGTGGTGCGGAGCGTGTTCTGCGCGCGCCGCAGCCGACCCGCGATGTCGGCCACTGCCTCCCGGCCGGGTTCGTCGGGTTCCGACAGCCACAGCACCCAGCCGTCCGCCTGTTCGACGACGACCGCGTCGAGTCCCTCGGCGCGCACCGCGGCGTCGACCTGCTGGCGGAGCGCGACCAGGTCGACGCCCTGCCGCGCGACCACGCGTGCGCCGACGTGCCAGGCGTCCAGCCGCCACCCGGCGGCGATGGTCCGCTGCACGAGCTGCGGGGCGGGCGCCCCGTCGGCCGCACGGAGTTCGTCGAGCATCGCCATCCGGTAGCGGGCGTCGCGCTCGTCGTCGAGCCTGGTGAGCAGCAGCCGGTGGCCGACGGCGACGGCGGCGACCTGCAGGGCACTCGCGACCACCTGCTGTTCGGCGGCGATCGGGACGGACAGGCCGACGGCCAGCCAGGCGCGCGGTCCGATGCCGGTGCCGACCGGGATCGCCACGAGCGTCTCGTCGATACCCTCGGCGGTCAGCACGTCG
This sequence comes from Curtobacterium sp. ME12, assembly GCF_903970855.1. NCBI lineage: Bacteria > Bacillati > Actinomycetota > Actinomycetes > Micrococcales > Microbacteriaceae > Curtobacterium > Curtobacterium sp. ME12. The sequence continues at coordinate 122,105 of NZ_CAJCKD010000001.1, read as the reverse complement.
CTGGTGCCGGCGCGGCGGACGAGCACGGCGCGGGCCGCGTCGTCGACCGCGGCTCCGCGGAGTGCCAGGCCCGAGGCGTCGAGGAAGCGCACCGGGTGGCCGAGCGAGCGGTCGAGCCGGGCGAACAGGTCGTCGAGTTCGGGGCCGGCATCGAGCGCGACGCGGGAGGCGTCGAGGGCGGCCCGGGCCGCCGGGCCCATCCCGGTGCCGATGAGTTCGTGCAGGCGGACCGAGGTCGCCCACGGGTCCGGGGTGGCGAGCACGGCGACGCCGAGCCGGTCGGCGAGCGTCGTGGTGCCGGGGCCGAGTTCCAGGGCGCCGTCGACGACGAGCAGGGTGGTGCCGACCGCGGACGCCCGGCGCAGCAACACGTCGAAGCGCGCGTCCGCGCGGTCGACCGGGGTGAGCAGCACGACGACGTCGTCGCCCTGCGACAGGGACCGGCCGACCTGGTCGGGGGTCCCCACCACCCCGCGGACGCTCCCGACCGCGGTGCTGCCGGGGCCGACGAGCAGGCGGGTGCCGGAGGGCAGGAGCGGCAACAGGTCGCCGACGGCGTTCACGCGAGCACCTGGCCCACGGCCTCGGGGACGACGTCCGCGTCGATGCCGAACGCCCGCGGGCCCATGCGCGCGGTGCGGTCGGGGTCCGCCCACCACCACGGTGCCGACGGCAGCACGAGCACGGCGAGTTCGTTGCCGACCCGCGTGCGGTCGGTCGCCACCGGCGCGAGCGACCGCGCGTCGACGACGGTGATCACGCTCGGCGTGCTGGCGACCGGCAGGCCGTCGACCAGGCAGTGCACGTACTCGCTGCCCGCCTCGACCCGGGCGACCGCACCGGTGTCGGCGTCGCGGATGGCCAGGCTGCTGCGGACGAACGCGAGCGCGTCCCCCTCGCGCTGGACGTCGATGACCCGGCCCTGTGCGACGACCCGGCCGCCGATGAGCGCGGCGAGTTCCGCCGCGTCGCGTGCACCACCAGCCGCACGTCCGATCCGGAGGGCACGCTGCACGCTGCCGACGACGGCCCGCTCGCGCAGCAGCGCAACCGGGACCGGGCCGATCGCGAAGGCCGCCCAGCCGCCGCTGTGCGAGACGGCCTCGCGCCAGACCGTCTCGACGTCGTGGGGGTGCCGGGCGTCGACCACGATCCGCAGCCGGCTCGTGGTGGCCGCGGCGGCCGTGACCGTCGTGGTCGGGCCGACGAACACCGACAGCTGGTCGATGCGCGGGACCGCGCGGCCGACCAGGTCGGCGTCGACGAGCGGCAGTCCGGCGGCGTGGGCGGTGAGGGCCGCGGCCGGTCCGGTCACGCCGCCGATCTGCGCGGCGACGACGGCGTCGGCACGGGTGCCCGTCCAGCGTTCGACCGCCGCGAGCGCGGCCGGCAGCTCCTCGCCGCTCGGCATCTTCTCCTCGAGCACGGTCGTCGACCCGATCAGCCCGACGGCCACCACCGAGCCGAGCGCGGGGTCGTCGAGGTGGACGACCGGCACGCTGCGGTCGCCGAGTGCGACGCGGAGTGCGCTGACCATGTGATCGACGCGGCCGCCCCCACCGCAGCCGAGCAGGGCGGTGCCGCGTCCGAAGACGGTCGCGTCGTCGGCCTGGAGGCCCGCCACACCGCCGCCCCGCCGCTCACCGTGGTCCATGGGTCCATTCTGCTGCCGTGGTCGCGTCCCGGGGGGGGCAGAGCCCGGGGCCGGGTGCACGTGCCGGGCGCCGGGGTCGGCGCGCGGCCGTCGGTCAGCCGACCGCCGGGGCGGCCGGGCGGACGTGCTCGTGCAGGTCCTCGACCGGGACGAACGGTTCGTCGAGCCCGAAGCACGACGGCCCGAACACGGCGAGCGCCTCCGGGGTCCGCATCAGGTCGGGCGTCGAGATGCCGATCACGCAGACGCGCTGCCCGAACCGCAGGCGCTCGGTGGTGATCGGCTCGGCGGTCTCGGCGTCGAGGACGCAGATCAGGTCGGGCACGACGGCGACGAGGCGGCCGTCCCGCCGGGCGACGAGGTTCTCGTTCTGGAACCGGAGCTCGAGCTCGGAGCCGTCGGTCCCCTGCACGGTGGCACGACCGCGAGCGAACCCGTCGACCGTGCGGCGCTCGACGTCGACGACCTTGCCGTTGAACAGCTCGCGCAGGTGCGTGTAGATCGTCGCGCCGAACGCCTCGGCCAGGGCGTCGATCGGGTCGCGGTGCGTCTCGCGGGCCACCCGGATCGCCCGGCCGACGGCGAGCGCGAGGGACAGCGTGCGTGGGACGGCGGTCTCCTTCACCTGGCGGCCGGACATGGCGTACTCGGCGATGTAGGCGACGCCGCCGAGCCGGATGGTGACCCCGCGGGCGAGCCACTCCATCTGCTTGTTGTCCGTGCCGGTCTCGATGATGACGCCGTGACCGTTCTCGTCGCTGATCGCCAGTGGACTGCCGGGGACCCCGTAGACCGAGAACGTCTCCATCTGCAGCTCGGGGAACGCGCGGCCCATGCCGTCCGCGTCGACGACGGGCAGGCCACCGGTGGCACCGACGAGCAGCGGGATCATCGAGTTGATGCCGCCGCACTCGATGGGCATCGTCGCGGTCGCCGTCCTGCCCAGGTGGGCTTCGAGCCGACGGAGTGCGCCGAGGGGTTCCGGTCCGGCCGGGATGCGTTCGAGCACCACGGTCGGTGCGCCCATCTGCGCGGTGGGGATGACGAGGGCGTCGTCGGGCACCTCGGACGGGTCGAGGATCGTGACGGGGCCGTGCTGTTCGATCGCGGCACGGACCAGGAGCATCCCGATGGTGGGGTCGCCTCCGCCGCCGGTGCCGAGCAGCGCGGCGCCGCGGGCCAGGTCGGGCAGGTCGTCGACGTCGAGGATCCAGCTCATCGGTGCGCTCCCGTGTTCGTCTCGCCCGCGCTCGTGGTGCCGTCGTGGCGGACCGCGGGGGTGTCGTAACCGAAGTACCGCGGGCCGGCCAGGCGCAGGCCGTCCGGGGAGTGCCAGCGCTCGTCGGCCGGTGCGGTGACGATCCGGATGCGGGCGCCGAACCGCAGGGCCTCGGTGGTGATCGGCTCGCCGGTCTCGGCGTCCAACGTGATGATGAGGTCGGGAGCCGTGGTGCGGACCTGGCCGGCCACCTCGACCAGCAGGTGCTCGTTCTGGAACCGGAGCACCGCCTCCAGGCCGGTGTCGCTGCCGGAACCGGCGATGCGGGCCGTGCCACGGGCGAACCCGGTGACGGTCTTGCGCTCGATGTCGGCGACCTTGCCCTGGAACACGACCGTGCCGCCGAGCACCTCGGTGACCGCCGTGACGGGGTCCGCGTTCTCGCTGCGTGCGCGGACCAGCGTCTCGCCGAGCCGGACGCTCAGCGACAGACTGCCCCGGACGAACGACTCCTTCACTTGCGCGCCGGACATGGCGTACTGCGCCGTGATCGCGGAGCAGCCCATCTCGACCGTCGCCGTGCGGGCGAGCCGCTCCGCCCACCGGTTGTCCACCGTGTCGAAGACGACGGTGTTGCCCTTCTCGTCGGCCAGGGCCATCGGTGTCGCGCTGACCCCGGACAGGGTCGGCAGCACCATCTGCACCTCGGGGAAGGCGCGGCCCATGCCGTCACCGTCGACCAGGGGCAGGCCGAGCTCGGCCGCGGCGACGATCGGGGTCGTCGAGTTCACGCCGCCGACCTCGATGCAGGCCAGGTGGGTGGGGGTCACGTTGAGGAACGCCGAGAGGCTGCGGATGGCCTCGGCGAACTGGCCGGCGGACGGCAGCTTCTCGACCATCACGGTGGGTGCGCCGATCATCGCGACCGAGAGCACCACGGCGTCGTCGGGCAGGTCCTCGACCTGGACGATGTCGACCGGGCCGTGGGCGCGGACGGCGGCCTCGGCGAGCAGGCGTCCGATGTAGGGGTCACCGCCGCCGCCGGTGCCGAGGATCGCGGCGCCGCGGGCGAGGGCGGAGCAGTCGGCGCCGATGGCGGTGAGGGGTGCCGTGGGCGCGGCGGCGCGGGGCGCGGCCTGCGTGGCGCTCATCGGACCAGCGCCCCGAGTGCCAGGTCGCCGACGGCCTTGGCGCGGATCCGCGTCGCGTTGCCCGGCAGGTACGGGATCGGGACCTCGTCGAAGTCCACGATGTCGACCGAGCCGGGGTCGGCGCCGGCCGCGATGGCACGGTCGACGGCCTCCTGCCGGGCTTCGTCGACCACGGCCGACCGGCGGCCGTCGCTGATCGCGTAGACCTTGTCGACCTCGCCGCTGACCTGCGCGATCGCCGCGCCGATGGCGTTGGCGACCGAGTAGTGCTCCGGGCGGTGCACGGTGCCGAGTCCGGGCAGGGTGTCCGGCAGCAGCACCGAGCCGCCGCCGACCGCCACGACGGGCAGCGGGTCGGACGAGGTGCGCATCCGCTCGACGATGTCGGCGACGCGCTCCGCGATGACGTCGAGCGCGCGGGCGGCGACCTCGGCCGGCACCCCGGCGACGAGCGACGGGTCCCCGATCGCGCCACGGCCACCGCGGACGGCCACGTCGGTGGCGGTCAGGGTCGTGCCGCCGAAGACCAGGCCCTCCTCGGTCAGGCGGTACCCGACGGAGTCCGGGCCGACGACGCTGCCGTCCTCGCGGATGCGGGAGCCGCCGCCGATGCCGACGGACAGGACGTCGGGCATCCGGAAGTTCGTGCGAATGCCGGCGACGGCGACCTCGCCCGTGGCTTCACGCGGGAAGCCCGCGGTCAGGACGCCGACGTCGCTCGTCGTGCCGCCGACGTCGACGACTGCACAGGTGTCGAAGCCGGACAGCACCGCGGCGCCGCGCATCGAGTTCGTCGGGCCGGAGGCGAACGTCGCGACCGGGTAGCGACGGGCGTACTCGACGTCCATCAGCGTGCCGTCGTTCTGGCTCAGGAACAGCGGTGCGTCGATGCCGCTGCCCGTGACGGACCCGGACAGGCCGTCGACGATGCGGTCGGCGAGCTCACGGAGCGCCGCGTTGATGATCGTCGCGTTCTCGCGCTCGAGCAGGCCGATGCGACCGATCTCGGACGACAGCGAGAACGCCACGTCGGGGCCGAGCTCGGCGGCCATGATCTCCTGCGCGCGCTGCTCGAACTCGTCGTTGATCGGGGAGAACACCGACGAGATCGCGACGGAACGGATGCCCGCGGCCGCGATGGCACCGGCGTGCCGCTTGAGTTCCTCGGGGTCGAGCTCCGAGATGACGCGGCCGTCGAACTCGTGGCCGCCGTGGGCCAGGAACGGCTGCGCGTGCACGGCCGACACCAGGTGTCCGGGCCAGTCCGTGAACGGCGGCAGCGACGCCGTCGCCGGCAGGCCCAGGCGGACCGCGGCGGTCGGGGCGAGGCCGCGCGCCTCGACCAGGGCGTTGATGAAGTGGGTGGTGCCGATCATCACGCCGTCGATGTCCGTGGCACCGAAGGCGTGCTGCTCGCGCAGGCCGTCGAGCGCGGCGACGATGCCCGAGGTGACGTCGGGGGTGGTGGACCGCTTGACCGCCGCTCGGACGGTGCTGCCGTCCATCAGGACGGCGTCGGTGTTGGTGCCGCCGACGTCGATGCCGATGCGCATGGGGTTCCCTTCGGTGGTGCGGTGGAGCGGGTGCGGGGTCGTTCGTGGGTGCTGGTGGTTCGTGGGTGCTGGTGGTTCGTGGGTGCTGGTGGTTCGTGGGGACCGGCCGCGCCGTCACGCGGATCAGGTGCGCGACGCCGCGACCGGCCGTTCGGGGAGCCTGCGTCAGGCGGCAGGGGTGGCTGGGGCCGACGCCGGGGCCGGCGCGGCCTCGGTCCGACTGACCCCGACGCCGCGGATCAGCCCGACCTTGCCGGCGACGACGTAGAGCACGAAGGCGATGACCACGGAGTTGATCGACGGGATGCCGACGGCGACGAAGTACCCGACGAGCGAGGCGATCGCCCAGATGACCAGGGTGGCCGGCACCCAGGTGGGCGAGGTCGCCGGGATGTTCTCGGCGTCGCTCAGCTCGCGGCGCCAGCGCTTCACGACGAAGTACTCGGCCACCATGATCCCGGCGATGGGCGGGAAGACGACGCCGAGCACGGACAGGAACGGTGTCAGGGCCCCGAGGAACCCGACCGCGGCGAGCACCGAGCCGACGACGCCCATCACGAGCGTCACGAGCCCGCGGTTCACCTGCTTGCCGAACACCGCGTCGATGAAGTTCGTGACGCCGAGACTCGAGCTGTAGATGTTCCAGTCGTTGATCTTGAACGTGCCGAGCAGGATCACGAGGATGCCGACCCAGCCGACGCTCGACGTGATCACGCGGGTGATGTCCGCGGAGCCGACGGCGTGGGCGAGCAGGACACCGGCCAGGCCGATGACGTACTCGCCGAGCGTCACGCCGAGCAGCGTCTGCTTCACGACGTCGCCGACCGACCGGTTGAAGCGCGTCATGTCCGGCGTGATCACCGCACCGACGATGAACCCGCCCGCCACCAGGGTGGTGCCGGCGACGAAGCTCAGCTCCGGACCGGCCGGGGCACGCGCGGCGAGCTCGGCGATCGAGTGCCGGCTCAGCTCGACGATGACCGCCCAGCCGACGAGCACCAGGAACAGCGGCACGGTGACGTTCGCCAGCCACTGCATGGAGTGGAAGCCGCGCAGGACGATCGCGGTGACGAGCAGCCCGAACACGAGCGACCACGCCCACGCGGGCAGGATCGGCAGGATCGCGACGAGGCCGGCCGCCGAGACCCCGGACTGGATGCCGAACCAGCCGATCAGGCTCAGCCCGATCGCCAGCCCGACCAGCGCCGAGCCGGCCTTGCCGAACCCGGTCCAGCGGGCGATGACCGAGGTGTTGAGCCCCTCGCGCACGCCGATGACGCCGACGAGCACCGAGACGATCTCCAGGATCACGGCGCCGAGGGTGATCGCCCAGAAGGCATCCCAGAAGCTCATGCCGAAGCCGAGCGTCGCACCGAGCAGGAACTGGGACAGGGCCGAGATCTGCCCGAAGCGCTGCACGGCGACCTGGAACCAGCCGTAGCGCGCGGACATCGGGACTCGGCTGAGCGAGTAGTCGTCGACGGCGACCGACTCGGAACGGGGCGTTCGTGGTGCTGACACTGCGGTCTCGCTGGCCATCGTGGCTCCTCGGGGAGGGGGTCGGCGTGAGCCGATCGGGGTGTCAGCCACGGTAGGACGGCGTCGGACCGCCGTACATGTGCAGAACGTCGTTACGGGCATGTGAATCCGTGCGCTGTGCACAGCCTGCGCGCCCGGTCCGGGTCACGACACCATGCCGGTTAGGCTTCCGGGGTGCGTCTCGTCATCGCCCGGTGCTCCGTCGACTACGCGGGCCGGCTGTCCGCCCACCTGCCGCTCGCGACCCGCCTGCTCATGCTCAAGGCGGACGGCTCCCTGCTCGTGCACTCCGACGGCGGCAGCTACAAGCCGCTGAACTGGATGAGCCCGCCCTGCTCGATCGAGATCACCGAGCCGGACGACGAGCAGTCGGGCGCCGGCATCACGCAGGTGTGGACGGTCACCCAGAAGAAGACGCAGGACAAGCTCATCGTCTCGCTGTACGAGGTCGTGTCCGACGAGTCCCACGACCTGGGCGTCGATCCGGGCCTGGTGAAGGACGGGGTCGAGGCGCACCTGCAGCAGCTCCTGGCCGAGCAGATCGAGCTCCTCGGCGACGGCCACACCCTGGTCCGCCGGGAGTACATGACGGCGATCGGGCCGGTCGACATCCTGGCGCGTGACGACGCGGGCGCGAGCGTCGCCGTCGAGATGAAACGCAACGCCAACATCGACGCGGTCGAGCAGCTCACACGGTACCTCGAGCTCATGAACCGCGACCCGCACCTGCGCCCGGTGCAGGGCGTGCTGGCTGCGCAGACGGTGGCACCGCAAGCCCGCACCCTCGCCGAGGACCGCGGCATCCGCGTCCTCGTGCTCGACTACGACGCGATGCGCGGCATCGAGGGCGGTCACACCCGCCTGTTCTGAGCGGACCACGTCACCCCCGGTCTGGAGGCACGGCGCACCCCCGCCCCGCGGCCGACGGGATCCCGGATGGTCGCCGCCACGGCCCGGCTAGGGTGGGCAGGACATGACCAGCCCGTTCTCCGCCATCCTGTTCGACCTCGACGGCACCATCAGCGACTCCGCGCCGGGCATCCTCGAGAGCCTGACGCACACCTTCCGCACCGTCGGCGTCCCGGTGCCGGACCACGACACCCTGATGTCGTTCGTGGGCCCGCCGATCATGGACACGTTCCGGGTCGCGATGGGCATGGACGAGGAGCTCGCCGACCGCACCCTCGCCGTCTACCGCGAGCACTACTTCTCGCACGGGGCGCTCGACTCCGCCATGTTCCCGGACATCGACGTGGTGCTGCGCACCCTGCACCAGGCGGGGCTGCCGATCTCGACGGCGACGAGCAAGCCGGAGACCCCGGCGACCTACATCCTCGAGCACTACGGCCTCACCGGGGACATCGACATCATCACGGGTGCGAGCGACGACGAGGTGCGGTCGAGCAAGGCCGACGTCGTCGAGGAGGCACTGCGACGCCTCGAGGCCCACGGCTTCGACACCAGCCGCCCGGTGCTGATCGGCGACCGGAAGCACGACGTCGAGGGCGCGACCGTGCACGGCGTCCCGGTCGTCTTCGCCGAGTGGGGCTACGGCTCCCCCGACGAGGCCGAGGGCACCATCGCCCGCGCCGCGACCCCGCTCGACCTGCTGCCGATCCTGCTGCCGTCCGCGACGCCGTCCGCATGAACGACGTCGCACGCCGGAGCCTCCGCGGTGCCGCCTGGCTGCTGCCCGCGGCCATCGTCCTGATCGCACTGAACTTCCGCGGCCCGATCGTCGCGACCGCCCCGGTCATCGGGGACGTCCGCGCCGACCTCGGCCTGACCGCGACGATCGCCGGGCTGCTGACGACGATCCCGGTGCTGTGCTTCGCGCTCGCGACGCCGTTCGCCAGCTGGGTCATCGCGAAGGCCGATCCGGAGCGCGCGGTGTCCCTGTCGCTCGTCATCGTGCTCGCCGGCACCGTCGTGCGCTCGATGCCCTCGTCGGCGGCGCTGCTGCTCGGCACCGCGGTCATCGGCATCGGCATCACGATCGGCAACGTGGTGATCCCGGTGGTCATCCGACGGGACACCTCGCCGGAGCGCGTCGGCCTGGTCACCGGCGTCTACACGTCGGCGCTCAACGTCGGGTCGATGATCACGTCGCTCGGCACCGCTCCCCTGGCGGCCCTGTGGGGGTGGCCGGTCGCCATCGCGATCTGGGCGGTCTTCGCGCTCATCGCCGCCGCTGCCTGGACCTACGCGGTCGGTGCTCGGGCGGCCTGGCGACGCCCGGTGCTGTCCGACCACGACGAACCACTGCCGATCACCGGTCCGATCGACCAGGTGCTGGACACCGGGGCGATCCGCACCGCGCGCGCCGCCGAGGCCGCACGGGTCGCCGCCGCCGAACCGATCCGGCCGGCACGACGGCTCATCACCTGGGGCCTGACGCTGGCGTTCGGCGGCCAGGCGTTCTCGTACTACGCCCTCACCGCGTGGATCCCGACGCTGCTGCACGACGAGATCGGCTTCTCGAAGGCGTCGTCGGGCGCGAGCTCGTCGGTGTTCCAGATCCTGGCCGTCGTCGGGGCGCTCGGTGTCCCGCTGCTCGCGACCCGGTGGCGTCCGGCGGCGATCATCGCCCTGGTCGGCACCCTGTGGCTGGCGATGCCGCTCGGGCTGCTGTTCGCCCCGCAGCTCTGGCTGCTGTGGTCGGTGCTCGGCGGTGCGGCGCAGGGCGGCGGCATCACCGTGATCTTCATCGTGATCGTGCGGATCGTCTCGAGCGACGCCGACGCCCGACGGATGTCCGCGTTCGTGCAGGGCGGCGGGTACCTGCTCGGCTCGGCCGGGCCGCTCGTCGCCGGTGCCCTGCACGGTGCGACGGGGAACTGGACGGCACCGCTGCTCGTCGTGCTCGTCGCGGTGCTCACCCTCGGTGTCGTCGGGACGTTCGCCGCACGACGGGTGCCCTGACCCCGAAGCCGAACGCCGGCTGAGACCCCGCTCCGGCTCGACCCCCGAGGCGCTGACCGACGCGGGCCGCACCCGCACGACCCCTCAGCGCGCGGACCGGCTTCGCGGCCAGCTGGCGGCACGGTCCCGGCCGGTCGTCATCCCGGACGGCCAAGGTCCGGAGGGTGGACATCCGACGACCCGCCCGGTGGCGGGACCAGCCGCTCACGGCACGGCTCACCCTGCTCGTGATCGCGGCTGGCACGACCGTGCTGCTCGCCTGGAACCTGGGCCGTGGTGGGGACTTCAGCTTCTACCAGGCGTCGGCGCGGTCGATGTCCGAGTCGTGGCCGGCGCTGTTCTCGGGGGCGTTCGACCCCTCGGCGACGGTGACGCTCGACAAGCTCAGCGGCTTCGCGGTGCCGCAGGCGCTGAGCATCCGGCTGTTCGGGCACTCCACCGCCGCGCTCGCGTTCCCGCAGGTCGTCGAGGGGCTCGTCACCCTGTGGGCGTGCTCCCTGGTCGGACTCCGCTGGGCCGGCGTCGGGACGGGCCTCGTCGCTGCCGCAGCAGCCGGGTCGACGCCGGTCTTCGTGTCGATGTTCGCGCACCCGATGGAGGACGGCATGGTCACCACCGCGCTGGCCGTCGCCCTGCTGTGCTGGCAGCACGCGGCACTGACCGGGCGCTGGTGGCCGCTCGTCGCCGCGGGCCTGGCGGTCGGCGTCGGGTTCCAGGCGAAGATGGTGCAGGCCTGGTTCGTGCTGCCGGCGCTGCTGCTCGGCACGCTGCTGGCCTCGGCCCGACACGACGGCCGTCCCTTCCGGTTCGGCACCCGGGTGGTCCGCGCCGGGGTGCTCGGGATCGTCGCGGTCGTGGCGTCGGTGTCGTGGGTGACCGCGCTGGCGCTCACGCCGTCGGGTTCGCGGCCGTGGGCGGACGGCTCCACCGACGACAGTCCGCTCGCCATGGTGTTCGGGTACAACGGCATCGACCGGTTCCTGCCCGGCGCGGTACCCGGGTCCGTCCGGTCGTTCGCCGTGCCGTTCGGTCCGCACACCTGGCGCGGTGGTCCGGCCGGGTTCGGCAAGCTGCTCGGACCGCACCTGGCGTCACAGGTCGCCTGGCTCCTGCCCGCGGCGGTGTTCGGCGTGGTGGTCGCGGCCGTGGTGCTGGTCCGACGGCGAGCGAGGAGGATCACGCCGTCGTCGACGCACACACCCCACGACACCGTCGGCACCCCCTTCGGGCACGCGTTCGACACCCGTGCCGGAGCCGCCACCCTGGCCGTCCTGGTCGTGTGGCTCGGCACCGCCGCGGCCGTGCTCTCGGTGGCCGCGGTGCCGCACACCGCCTACGTCGCCGCGATCGGCGTGCAGCTCGCCCTGCTCGCAGCCCTCGGGTGGCGCGGTGCGGTCGGACTGGTCCGGGCGCAGGCTCGAGGGCTCCGGGCGCTCCCGGTCGTCCTCGCTGCGGCACAGCTCGGCTGGGTGGTGTTCCTCGCGCGGGGCACCGCGATGCCGAGCGTGCTCGCCGTGCCCGCGATCACGGTCTCGACGGTCGCCGTCGTCGCGACGCTGGTGGCGGTGTGGTGGCGACCCCGCTGGGAGGCGACGCGCGGGCCGGACCGGCACCGGGCCTCCCGGACGGTCATCGCACTCGCAGCCGGGCTCGCGCTCATCGCCGGACCCGCCGCGTTCTCCCTGCAGGCCCTCGACGCGACCCGCGACGGCAGCGGCGTCGACGCGTCGGTCGGGCCGTGGCCCGCGCGCTGGCCGATCCCGGCCGGCAGCCCGGACGTGTTCCACGTGTCGAGCCCGGACCCGTGGGGCGGATCGACCCCGTACCCACGTGCCCTCAGCCGGCTCGTCGCGACCGCGCGACGCCTGGAGGGGTACCGGCACGACGAACCGCTGTTCCTGACGGACACGTGGCACATCTCCGCACCCGTGATCGACGCGACCGGACTGCCGGTGCTGACCGACGGCGGGTTCTCGGGCACCGTACCCGTCTTCACGACGCACCAGATCCGTCGCCGGATCGCCGACGGGCTGCGCGTCCTCGTCGTCCAGGCCCACGCGCCCCGCACCGACCCGGTCCTGCGCGCCGCGCTGGCCGGCGGCTGCCGAGCGCTGTCCCACGGCACCCGGTACGCACGTCTGCCGATGCAGCCGCGCCGGGCGGACGGCATCACGTGGACCGTGTGGCACTGCGGGCTGCCCGGCCCGTCGGTCGGCCCCGGTGCGCACCACCGGCACGCGTCAGCCCGCGGCGAGCACCTCGCGCAGGGACATCGGCGCGCGTCCGGTGATGCGTTCGACGTCGCCCGACACGTGCGCGAGCGCCCCCTCGGCGATGGCCGTGTAGGTGCTCACCCAGGCGTCGGCCTGCCACGGCTCCGGGTTCCACTGCGCACGTGACGCGTACGCCTCGTCGAGGGTCTCCGGGTGGTAGCTGACCGTGCGGCCGCGGACCTCGGACACGATCGCCGCCGCCTGGGTGAGGGTGATCGCCTCGGGGCCGGTCAGCTCGTACGTCTGGTCGCGGTGCGCGTCCGGGTCGTGCAGCACCGCGGTCGCGACGCGGGCGACGTCGGCACGGGCCACCGCGGCCATGGCGCCGTCGCCGGCCGGGCCGCGGATCACGCCGTCCTCGCCGACCAGGTCCTCGACGAAGTCCAGGTAGAAGCTGTCGCGCAGGAACGTGAACGCCATCCCGCTGTCGCGGATCGCCTGCTCCGTCGCCCAGTGGTCGCGTCCGAGCGTGAAGGTCGCGTCGGGAGCCGCGCCGAGGAACGACGTGTAGACGACGTGCCGAACGCCCGCGTCGGCCGCCGCGGCGACGAACGCCCGGTGCTGGTCGAGGCGGTCCTGGGCCTCGGCCGCCGAGACCATGAGCAGCACCTCGACGCCCTGCAGGGCGGTCCGGCTCGCGTCGGCGTCGGCGAAGGTCGCGACGGCGACCTCGGTGCCCGGAAGCTCCGGCGCACGCGAGGCGTCGCGCACGAGCATCCGGAACGGCACGGCGTCCGCGGCGAGCGCCGCGCTCACGGCGCCCCCGATGTTGCCGGTCGCTCCGGTGATGGCGATGGTCATGGTCGCTCCTCGTGTCGGTGTCGCGTCGTGGTGGTCGGGGTCACGTCGTCGTCGGGGTCGCCTGGTGGTCGTCGACGATCGCGTTGGTCGGTGGTCACGTCCACACCGTCCTGGAGGCCCGGATCACCGTGGGTGCGACCCTCGCGGCGTTCACGCCGTCCACCTCCACCGCCCACGCGCGGGCGGCGTCGTGGTCGCGGCCGTGCCGCATGTGCCGGCCGACCAGGCGGTCGAGCCGCACGTCGTCGGGGACGGCGCAGAACCAGGTCTCGGTGAAGAGCTCCGGCAGCGCCGACCACGGTGCGGCGTCATCGAGCAGGTAGTTGCCCTCGGACACCACGAGTCGGGCCGCGCGGGGCACCGCGATGCTGCCGGCCACGGGTTCGTCCACGCGACGGTCGAAGTCCGGCGCCCACACGACGTCCTCGTCGGCGGCGACCAGCCTGCGGACGAGCGCGACGTACCCGTCGGCGTCGAAGGTGTCCGCCGCGCCCTTCCGGTCGTGCCGGCCGAGGGCGTCGAGCACCGCGTTCGACAGGTGGAAGCCGTCCATCGGGACCTGCACCGCCGTGCCTGCACCCAGGCGTCCGTCCACTTCGGTGACGATGCGGCGGGCGAGCGTGGACTTGCCGGCACCCGGCGCTCCGGCGATCCCGAGCACGGTGCGGCGGCTCGAACGGGCCAGCTCGACGGCGCGCTCGAGGGCCTGGTCGACGGTCGTGCCGGAGTCGCTCACGGCCTCATCCTCGCAGAGCGCACCGACGCCCGACCGCGGTGGTTCACTTGCCGCATGGTCGATGCGACGAAGGCGTTCAGCGGGTTCTCGGTGCGCGACGTGCCCGAGGCGAAGGCGTTCTACGAGGACGTCCTGGGGATCGAGGTCACCGAGGACCACGGCATGCTCTTCCTGCAGCTCGGCGGTGGACACCAGGTGCTCGTCTACCCGAAGGGCGCGGGTCACGAACCGGCGGCCTTCACGGTGCTGAACTTCCCGGTGCCGGACATCGACGCCGCGGTGGACGAGCTCACCGCGAAGGGCGTCGCGTTCCTGCAGTACGAGGGGATGACCGACGACCGGGGTGTGAACCGGAAGGGCGGCCCGCTCATCGCCTGGTTCACCGACCCGTCGGGCAACGTCCTCAGCGTCATCGAGGAGTGACGCCAGCGGTCAGCGGGACAGGGCACCCGCCCAGCCGAGGGCGATCGGCACGAGCAGGCCGTGGCGGTGGTGCGGGAGCTCGGCGACGGGGATCCACCGCGACTCGTCGGTCGAGCCGTCGAGCTCGTGCCGCAGGGCTCCCCCGGTGACGGTCGCCCGGAACACCACCTGCACGGCCTTCATCGGCCGGCCGTTGGCGTGGATGCGGCGTTCCGCGGGGACGATGTGGTGCCGGACCCCGAGCAGGGCACCGGCCTGGGCCTCGTACCCGGTCTCCTCGCGGATCTCGCGCACGACGGCCTGTTCGACGGTCTCGTCGAAGTCGACCCCGCCGCCCGGCAGCGTCCACGTGCCCGCGTCGGGGTGACGCAGCTTCGCCAGGAGCACGCGGTCACCGTCCGTGATCACGCCGTAGGCGGCGAGCCGGGTGTCGTAGTCCGTGTACTCCATGGGCCGACCATGCCAGGTGGGTGCACCGACGTCTGCCAGCCGCGCCGGGCCTCCAGGCCGTGGACCGGGGTGGGGCGGACGCTCCACCAGTCCGCCGACCGGTCACGACCCCCTGCGGCCCGCACGCCGAGCGGTCACAGACCGTCGGCCCCGCCACCCGCAGACGACGGAACGTGACCACGCGACGCTGCACGCGCGGGGAGTCGTGACCGCTCGCCGCGCACGGCCCCGGACCCGCTTGATGCGGACCGGACCCGACCTGCCCGCCCGACCCGGATCAGGCGTCGACGCGTGCCGCTGCCCAGCCCACGCGCATCCGGGCGACCGCCCGGTCGAAGGCACTGAGCGGCTCCCCGTCGTCGCGGATCACGGACTGCAGCTGGAGCCCCTCGTACAGCGCCATGAGCTGCTCGGCGGCGTGCCGGGGCGAGGCACCACGGGACTCCCGGCCGGCGACGACGTCACGGACCAGGGCGAGGGTGACGTCCTCGAACGCCCGCGTGTACTGCGTGCGGAACCACCCGGCGGCGGGGTGGTCGGGATTCGAGGCGGCGCTGAGCACGGCGACCCGCAGGCGCACGAGGGCCGGATCGTCCACGCCCGCGGCGAGCCGGGCACGCAGGTAGGCGACCGTGCCGTCCCGCTCCGCGATCGGCCAGAGCTCGCGTCGGCTGCCGTTGTTCCACTTGTCCATGACCGCGACCACCAGGAGTTCCCACATCGGGTACGCCCGGTGGAACTCGTCGGCCGTGACCCCGGCGTGCTCGGCGACCTCGTCGGGCCCGACACGGTGGAAGTCCCCGGCTCGGTAGGCACTGATCGCCCCGGCGACGATGCGTGCGCGGAGGTCGACATCGGTCGTGGGCATGCTGACGATTGTGCGGGGCCGGTCAGTGGCCCGCGACCGCCAGTTCAGGGGGCGCGGCCGCCGTCACCGGCTCCCGGTCAGCCGCGGTCGAACGTCAGCGTCTCGTCGTCGGGCGCCCGGACCTCGCCGGAGCGGGCGAAGTCGGCCCAGATCGCCCGGAAGGCCCGGCCGCGGCGCTCGACCTCGGGCCAGTCGCGTTCGGGGACGAAGCGGGTGCCGGCCCAGGCCTCGCGGCCTCCCAACAGCAGCGGCAGGTCGCTCATGTGCACGGCCCCGGTCGGGGCGCTCGTGACACCGCGGTGCAGTCGGTACGAGGTCGCCCGGCCGCCGGCGCGTCGGTGCCGCTCGGTGAACCGTCGGGCGTCGCGCCCGTAGATGACGTCGGACAGCGGACGGACGACCCACCACCGCAGGGCCGACCGCAGCACCCGCGACCGGGTGACCCGACGCAGGCCGGGCACGAGCGGCACGTACATGCCGGCCTCGTCCGAACCGGACCCGATCAGCACGTCGACCTCGGGGGCGGCCCGGCTCCACGTGGCGTCGAGGTCACGCTCGGCGGGCAGCGGCGCGAAGCCGTACTGGGTGCCGAACGGCATGCCGGCGGCGAGCCCGTACGGCGCTGCGGCCCGGGTACCGAGTGCCTGACGGTCGAGCAGGTCCTCGAGCGGGGTGTCGGCGTGCACGGTGCCGACCGCCCGGACCATCGCGCGGTTCATCCGTGCCCGACGGCGGGACAGCCCCAGCGGAGCGCTCTGGATGATCGCCCGGCGGAAGAGCCCTTCGGCGCCGGCACTGATCATCAGGTGCGCGGCCGCGTCCCCGCCGGCCGACTGCCCGAAGACGGTGACCAGGTCGGGGTCGCCGCCGAACGCAGCGATGTTCGCGCGCACCCAGCGCAGCGACTCGACCAGGTCGAGGAGCCCGAGGTTCGCCGGGATCGTCTCGCCGTCACCGAGGAACCCCAGCACACCGAGCCGGAACGTGACCGACACCACGATCACGCGCTGCTCGGTCACCAGGTCGCGGGCGTCGTAGATCGGCAGGTCGCCGCCGCCGATGACGTACGAGCCGCCGTGGATCCAGACCATGACGGGCAGCTGCTCGTCCTGCCGCGCGTCGGCGGGCAGCGTGATCGAGAGCCGCTGGCAGTGCTCGTCGACCTCGATGCCCTGGATCGGGTTGAGCAGCAGGTCGACGAACTCCTGGTGCGGCTGCGGTGCGACCGGCGACGGGGTCGACGCGTGCAGCTCACCCTCGAACGGTGGCATCGGCTGCGGCGGGGCGAACCGTTCGGCCTGCGCGTACGGGATCCCGAGCACCCGCACCACGTCACCGTCGAGCGTCCCGACGATGCGGCCGGCGGGGGTGTCGAAGGGAGCGGGGGCGGGAGCGAGCATGGGGTTCACGGTATCGGTGCGGGGACGACGCGAGCGGACGTGACGAAGGCCGTCCCGACGGATCGGGACGGCCTCGTTCCGGCTCAGGGAGCCGGGTGCTCCTGGCGCTCGGGGGTCAGTTCGAGCGGCCGTTGACGTCGCGTCGGTCGTCGTCGTTCCAGTCGGGCTTGCGCACGCCGGACTTCGCGATGCCACGGCTGACGATGTACGCGGCCGTGACGATGGCGACGTACAGCCAGGCCTGGTCGGCGCCGAAGCCGGTGTGGCCCTCGTCCGCGTTGTCGACGACCGCTGCCGCGACGAGGATCGCGATCGACACGACCAGCCAAGCGTAGAACTCGGTGGTCTTGAGCGCGGACTTGGTCTCGTTCCACGTGGCACGCACGACCGAGTCGTTGCGTACGGGGCGTCCTGCGGTGTTCGACATGGTGACTCCTACTGATCTCCGCCACCGAGATTCGGTGGCGTCATGCAGAGCACGTTTGTCTCGCTCGGCTGATTACTCACTCAGTTTGGGTTCTCAGGGAGGGGGTGGAACATGGCGTTTGTCCACAGAACGCTGGGACAGAACGGGGCAACGATGAGCGATGAGGCCGACCCGCGACGCGGATCCGACGTGTTCGGCCGGCAGCCGCGCACCGCCGAAGGCGCCGCTGCACTCGCGAGCCTGCAGGCGCTCAGTGACAGCGTGCACGAGGCCGACGAGCAGGCGCTCCGCACCCTGGGGATGTTGCCCGTCGATGCGCTCGCCCTGCGACACCTCGTGCTCGCACACCGTGACGGACGGCTGGTGAACGCGACACAGCTCGCGCGGGTGTTGCGACTCTCGACGGCCGGGATCACGAAGCTCATCGACCGGCTCGTGCGCGACGGGCGGGCCGAACGGCAGCCGAATCCGCGGGACCGGCGCGGCATCATCATCACCGCGACCGCCTCGGCCGAGCAGGACCTCGCGCGCGCCTACGGCCACGTCGAGTCTCCGTTGATCGCGACCATCGACGCACTCAGCGCCGACGAGGTGACGGCGGTCCGCCGCTTCGCTTCCCGCCTCGCCGAGGCGCTCCGGCAGGAGCTGCCCTTCCCCGGCACCCCCTGACGTCGGCCCGGCCCGGCGGCCGGTCGCTACGACGGACGGGAGGCCCGTGGCGGCCCGCTGAGCGTGCCGCGCCGGTCCGTCCTCCGGTCGCGTCGCGCGACGGGCGCTACCGCACCCGCTTGATGGGGATCACGACGAGTGCGCCGATGAGGGCGATCGCGCCGGCGGCCCAGCACATGAGCTCGTAGTTGTCGGCGGCTCCGTCGGACCCGACCTTCAGGAAGAACAGGGCGATCGCCGGCGCGAGCGACTGCGGCAACGCGTTCGCGATGTTGATGACACCGAGGTCCTTGCCGGGCCGGTCGGCGTTCGGCAGCACGTCGACGACGAGCGCCGTGTCGATGGCCGAGTAGATGCCGTAGGCGAAGCCCATGATGATCTCGGCGACGTAGAAGCCGGTGACCGTGTCGGCGTGCGCGAGCGCGACGAGCCCGACCGCGAACATCACCGTCGAGCCGCCGACGAACACCTTGCGGCGACCGAGCTTGTCCGAGGCCCAGCCGGACAACGCCGCACTGACCAGGAGCGCGATCGTGTAGAGCAGGACGCCGAAGGCGACGGCAGCCGTGGCGTCCTTCGCCTTCTCGATGCCGATGTGCTCCTGCATGTAGAGCAGGCGGTACGTCGTGAACATGAACGTCGCGAGGATGATGAGGAAGCGGGACCACCAGGCGAACGCGAAGTCCGGGTTCTTGACCGGGTTCGTCCAGAACGACGCGACGAGGTTCAGGAACGTGAACTTCTTGAGCGTGTAGGTCGGCAGGTCGTCGCGCGCGACGACGGCGTACACGGCGACCAGGATGATCGCCAGGATGCCCGGCGCGATGAAGAGCACTGGCAGGTTCGCGACGAAGAAGACCGACAGGTAGGTGCCGGCGAGCACGGCGATGTTCTGCGCGAGCGCGATGATGCTCGAGGACCGGCCGCGCTGCAGCTGCGGCACGTTGTCGGCGAAGCTCGCGAGCAGGGTGGCGAGGGTGGCGTTCGCGGCGAGCTGGGCGAGCAGCCAGGCCAGCGTCAGGTTGAGGACGTCGGGCGAGTAGGCGATCCAGGCGAGGGCGATCGCGAAGACCACGACACCGCTGAGCAGCCAGGGGCGACGACGGCCCCAGCGCGTGCGGGTGCGGTCGGACAGGGCGCCCGCGAGGGGGTTCATGATGAGCGCACCGAATGCGCCGATCGGCAGCACCGAGCCGATGACGTTCGCGGCGTCGTCGCCGACCAGGGCCTGCGCCTTGAGCTGCATGCTCACGTAGACGGGCGCCATGAGCGCGACGAAGAGGCCGAACTGCCCGAGGAACAGGGCGATCTGGTAGCCGATGCCCACCTTCACCGTGCTGACGGGCTGGGTGATGCCCTCTTCCGGGTTGAGCAGTGCCGGGCTGCCGGGTTCGGTGGTGCTCATGACGCCTCCTTGAGTCGATGAAAACCTTGCTCGACAAGGTTTTTCCGACGCGAGCATACATCGACAGGTGTCGTCTGCAACACCGGGGTCGTCACACGGGGCAGCAAAAACTACACACCGGGTGGTTTTTGGGGTAGCGTCGTGATCGATCTCGCCGCGGAGCATCGCTCCTCGACGGGCCGCGACACCCAGACAGGATCGAAGGAGCCTCTGCAATGCCCACCACTTCTGTGCAGCTGTACTCGCTGCGCGACGCCATCGCCGAAGACCTCGACAAGGCCATCGCCCGTGTCGCCGAGATCGGGTACGAGAACGTCGAGCCCTACGCGTTCGTCGAGCGCGCGACCGACCTCGAGCGTGCGTTCGCGGCCACCGGCCTCAAGGCTCCGTCCGGCCACGTCGCCGTGATCGACGCCGAGGACACCGCGCCGATCTGGGACGCCGCCGAGCGCCTCGGCATCCGCACCGTCATCGACCCGTTCATCCCGACCGACCGCTGGCAGACCGCCGACGACGTCGCGAAGATCGCCGAGCGCGTCAACGAGCTGACCGCCGAGGCCGCCGGCCGTGGCCTGCAGTTCGGGTACCACAACCACCAGTGGGAGTTCACGAACAAGGTCGACGGCCGCACCGTCTACGACCTGTTCGTGTCGCAGCTCTCGCCGGAGACCGTCCTCGAGGTCGACACCTTCTGGGCGACCGTCGGTGGCGCCGACGCCCCAGCCGTCCTCAAGGGCCTGGGCGACCGCGTCGTCGCGATCCACGTCAAGGACGGCAAGGTCGACGGTGACATCCGCACCGCGCTGCCCTCGTCCGAGAGCGCCCTCATCGTGCCCGAGGCGCTGCAGCGCGCCTTCGAGAACCAGACGCCCGCCGGCCAGGGCGACGTCGACGTGGCGGGCATCCTCGCCGCGGCACCGCAGGCCATCCGCGTGGTCGAGTTCGACGCCTACTCGGGCGACGTCTTCGAGGGCATCACCGAGTCCCTCACCTGGCTCAAGGACAACGACAAGTGAGCCGTGTCGGGATCGGCATCATCGGTGCCGGCAACATCTCCAGCCAGTACCTCGAGAACCTGACCAAGTTCGCCGACGTCGAGGTCCGCTTCGTCGCCGACGTGCTGCTCGACCGTGCCGCTGCCCAGGCGGCGGAATACGGCGTCGCCTCGTCGGGATCGGTCGAGGAGCTCCTGGCCCGCGACGACATCTCGATCGTGATCAACCTGACGATCCCGGCCGCACACGCCGAGGTCGACCAGCAGATCATCGACGCCGGCAAGCACGTCTGGAGCGAGAAGCCGATCGCGACCGACCACGCGTCGGCCGCCGCGGTGCTCGAGTCCGCGAAGGCCAAGGGCCTGCGCGTCGCGACCGCCCCGGACACCGTGCTCGGTGCGGGCATCCAGACGGCGCTCCGTGCCATCGCCCGCGGTGACATCGGCGAGCCGCTCTCCGCGACGACGCTGTTCCACGTCCCCGGACCCGAGGCGTGGCACCCGAACCCGGACTTCCTGTTCGCCACCGGTGCCGGCCCCCTGTTCGACATGGGTCCGTACTACGTGACGACCCTGGTGCACGCGTTCGGCACCGCCTCACGCGTGCAGGCCGTCTCGTCGAAGTCGCTCGACCGTCGCACGATCGCGTCCGGCCCCCGCGCCGGCGAGACGTTCCCGGTCGAGGTCCCGACGCACCACGCCGCCCTGATCGAGTTCGCCGGCGGGCAGTCCGCCCAGTCGACGTTCTCGTTCCAGCACGCCCTGCCGCGCATGGGCTTCGTCGAGATCAACGGCACGCTCGGCACGATCTCGCTGCCGGACCCGAACACGTTCGAGGGCTCGTCGCAGCTCTGGCGCTACGGGCAGGACGAGCCGGAGACGCTCGAGGCGGTCGGCTCCACCTGGGGCCGTGGCACCGGTGTCGTCGAGCTCGCCCGCGCCATCGCCGAGGACCGCCCCGAGCGTGCCTCCGGCGCCGTCGCACTGCACGTGCTCGACGTCCTGCTCGGGATCCGCGACGCCGCCGAGTCGGGTTCCGCCGTCGACATCACGTCGACCGTGGACGCGGTCCCGCCGCTGCCCGAGGACTTCGACCCCGCGGCAGCCGTGCTGACCGCGGGCGCGAACGCCTAGGAGCGCCGCAAGCACCACTTCGTGAGCAGGAATGGTCGGGTCCCCCAACGGGAACCCGACCATTTCTGCTCACCAAGCGAAGCCGTGCGAGCCCCGCGCGACCCCAGCACGAGCCCCGCGCGACCCCTCAGACCAGCGCGGTGAAGGACGCGTCGCGCACGAGCAGCGTCGCCGCGTCGCCGACCACGGCCTGGTCGGGGTCGCTCGACAGCCCGAGGGACCAGCTGCCCCCACCCGGACGCTCCGGCAGCGTGAACTCCACCGTGGTGTCCGACGCGTTCAGCAGCACGGCAACGGTGTCGTCGCCCTGGTGCAGCACGAGCGCCACGGCCCGGTTGCCGCCGTCCGCCCAGTCGCCGTCCTCGAACCCGGCGGCGTCGGCACGGAGCACGGTCACCGTCGATTCCGAGTCACCCGGCGCGGTGCGGAACCACTCCGGACGCAGGGCCTGGTGCTGCCGACGGAACGCGATGGCCGCCGTGGTGAAGGCGAGCAGGTCCTGGTCGGCGGCGGCCCAGTCGAACCACGAGATCTCGTCGTCCTGGCAGTACGCGTTGTTGTTGCCGCCCTGTGACCGGGCGAGCTCGTCGCCACCCAGGATCATCGGCACGCCGGCGGAGAGCAGCAGGGTGCCGAGGAAGTTGCGACGCTGCCGGTCGCGGTAGTCGTTCACCGCGCCGTCGTCGGTCGGGCCCTCGATGCCGCCGTTGAACGAGGTGTTGTCGCTCTCGCCGTCGTTGTTGTCCTCGCCGTTGGCCTCGTTGTGCTTGTCGGCGTACATCGTCAGGTCGGCGAGGGTGAAACCGTCGTGGGCGGTCACGAAGTCGATCGAGCACAGCGGGGAACGCCGCGAGCCCTCGTAGACGTCGGGGCTGCCCAGGACCCGCTGCACGGCGTCGCCGAGTGCGCCCTCGTCGCCGCGCCAGAAGGCCCGAAGGTCGTCGCGGTACTTGCCGTTCCACTCGGACCAGTCGGCCGGGAACCCACCGACCTGGTAGCCGGCGGTGTCCCACGGCTCGGCGATCATCTTGACCTCGCGCAGCACGGGGTCCTGGTGGATGATGTCGAGGAACGCGGAGTGCTTCTCGGCCTCGCCGTCCTGGCGGGTGAGCGTCGTGGCCAGGTCGAACCGGAAGCCGTCGACGTGCATCTCCTCGACCCAGTAGCGGAGCGAGTCCATGATGAGTCCGAGGGCAGCCGGGTGTCCGACGTTCAGGCTGTTGCCGGTGCCGGTGGTGTCGAAGTAGTTCGCCTCGTCCCCCTCGACCAGCCGGTAGTACGACTGGTTGTCGATCCCCTTGAACGACAGCGTCGGGCCCATGTGGTTGCCCTCCGCGGTGTGGTTGTAGACGACGTCCATGATGACCTCGAGCCCCGCGGCGTGCAGGGCCTTCACCATCTCCTTGAACTCGGCGACCTGCTGCCCGGCGGTGCCGGAGGACGAGTACTCGTCGTGCGGCGCGAAGAAGCCGATGCTGTTGTAGCCCCAGTAGTTGCGGAGGCCCTTGTCGAGGAGCGTCGAGTCCTGCACGAACTGGTGCGTCGGCAGCAGCTCGACCGCGGTGACGCCGAGGTCGGTCAGGTGCTTGATCGCCGCCGGGTGGGCCATGCCGGCGTAGGTGCCGCGGATCTCCTCCGGGACGTCCGGGTGCTGCTTCGTGAAACCCTTGACGTGCACCTCGTACACGACGGTGTCGGCGAGTGGGGTCCGCAGCAGGGCGTCACCGTCCCAGTCGAAGGACCGGTCGGCGACGACCGACTTGGGCATCGCGCTGGCCGAGTCGGTGTCGTCGAGGCGCTCGGGGTCGTCCATGTCGTGGCCGAACAGGGCCTGGCCCCACTCGTAGGTGCCGTCGACGGCGGTGGCGTAGGGGTCGAGCAGGAGCTTCGCGCCGTTGTGGCGCAGGCCGTTCGCCGGGTCCCACGCGCCGTGCACCCGGAAGCCGTAGCGGGTGCCGACGGTCACGCCGGGAACGACGTCGTGGAAGGTGTAGCCGGTGCGGTTGCGGAGTTCGGTGCGGTGCTCGGTGCCGTCGTCGTCGAAGGTGCAGAACTCGACCCGCTCGGCGGTGCTCGAGAACAGGGCGACGTTGGCGCCCCCGTCGACGAGCGTGACGCCGAGCGGGGTGCGCGTGGAAGTGGTCATGCTGCCCTTCTACCGACCGGTCGCTGTGCCACCGGCGGTCTGGGCGTACCCCTGGCCGCTCAGCGCACCGGCGGGACGAGCTGCTCGAGCAGCCGCAGCACCCGTTCGCCGTCGACGGCGTCGGGGTCGAGCAGCCACTGGACCTGCAGTCCGTCGGATGCTGCGATGCTCAGGCTCGCCAGGTCGACCGGGTCCAGGTCGGCGCGGATCCGACCGCTCGCCTGGTCCGCCTCGATCAGTGCGGCGAGTTCGGCGCGCAGCCGGGCGAAGCGTTCGCGCATGAAGTCGCGTGTCGCCGGGTGGCCCTCCTGCACGGCGTCGGCCGCGAGCGTCGTGTACAGCTGCACGAGCCCCGGCACGGCCCGATTGCGCGACGCGCTCTCGCGCATGTCGCCGATGGCCGACTTCATCCGGTCGGGCGCGCCCTGCTCGCGCACCTCGTGCTCCCGGTAGACGGCGAGCAGCAGTTCGTCGCGACTCGGGAAGTAGTGGCGGAGTGCGGCGTGCGTGATCCCGAGGGCCTCGGCCACCGAGCGGAGCGACGATGCGTCGACCCCCTGCTCCGCGACCATCCGGATCATCTCGTCGAGGATCTGCGTGCGCCGCTCGGCGCCCTTGCGGTACCCGCCGCGGCGCGGCTGGGCCGCGTCGGCGTCGTCCGCGGGGTGGGTCATGCACCCAACTTACCGCTGGAAGGTTTTCTCGCCACCGTCGGACGGGAGGCCCGTGGCATGCGCACCACGGGCCTCCCGTCCGCGTCCGGGTCGCGTCGCACCCCGCCGGGTCGCGTCAGGCGGGCGCGCTCGCGTCAGTCCTGGTCGTCGACCGTGTACTCGTCGACCGGCGCGGGCGTGCCCGCGGCGAGCGCGTCGACGATCTTCGTGAGCGAGTCGGCGAGGACGGCGTTGTCCGCGTCGGGGAGTTGCTCGAGCACCTCGACGACCGCCGCGTGGAAGCGGGCGTACGAGGCGTCGATCTTCTCGGCGGCCCGGTCGGTCGGGGCGAGCACCTGCGCACGGCGGTCGGTGGGGTGCGCCGTGCGGGACAGCAGACCCTTCTGCACGAGCCCGTCGACGATCTTGGTCACCGAGGCGTTCGAGACGGCGAGCATCACGGCGAGGTCCTTCGGGCCCATCGTCCGGCCGTCCCGGTGCGCCTGGAGCAGGTACCGGACGGCGAGGAACTCGTTCTTCGACAGGCCGCTCTCGATGCGGGCGGACTCGATCTGCTGGTCCTCGGCGTGCTGCAGGCGCAGCAGCGCATCGACGGCGGTCTTCGCGACCCGGGACTCGGGTTCGCGGGCGTAGAGGTGGACGTGCTCTCGACGGACGACGGTCAACGGCATGGGGTCATGCGCTCCTTGCTAAACGGCAGGCGTGGTGAAGAAGTCCGCGTAGGACGGTTCGGAACGACCGGCGAGCAGCGAGGGGTCCTGGATGCGACGCTCGACGTACGCGTCGATGATCGCCGGGTCGGTGAGACCGACGCGCGTGTGACTGCCACCGATCCGTGCCGTCCGAGGCATCCCGGAGTACGTGCTGTGCATGTCGTGTCCCGCCCTTCTTGCTTGCCGTGTGTCCCCTGCGGACGGCTGAACTCTTTCACAAAGTGAACGGTCAGTTCAACGAACCATTTGCAGTGTGTACGTTTTGCGCGCCGAAGGGTTCGGCGGCATCCGTCAGGGTCGTGAGGAGCTGCAGGAGCGCCGCTCGTCGCTGCTCGTCGAGCGGTGCGAACAGGGAGTCGAGCACCCCCTCGGCGATGCGGTGTCCCTCGTCGAGCACCCGCCGACCATCCTCGGTGATCGCGTGCTCAATCCGCCGACCCCGACCGGCGGTCCGGGTGATGAGCCCGCGGTCGAGCATCCGGTTCGCCAGGGTGCCGAAGGCCTGATCGCTCTGGAACGTCGCGACGGCGAGGTCGTGTCCCGATGCGCGGGGCATCCGGTCGATCGCGCGCAGGGCGTCCCACTGCACGAGCGTCACGCCGAGGTCGCGCAGGGCGGCGTCCATGGTGCGGTGGTTGCGGTACTGCGCCCGCTTGACGGCGTGGCCCAGGGCTTCGAGGTCGGTCGGCATGCTGCTACGGTATCAACACTCGTAGATAAAGATGTTGATACGGAGTCCCCATGACCGACACCTACACCCGCACCGCGCTCGTCCTGCACGGCGGCGGTGGCCCCCGGACCGTCGCGCCGATCGTCGCGCACCTCGCACCCGCCTTCAACGTCGTCGCCCCGACGCACCCCGGGTGGGACGGCACCCCGCGCCCGGACGGCATCGACTCCGTCCCGGCCCTGGCGACCGCGTACCTCGAGCAGCTCGTCACCGCCGGGGAGCAGGACGTCGTGGTGGTCGGGTCCTCCATCGGCGGCTGGATCGCCCTCGAGATGGCCGTCCAGGCTGCTGCCGACGACCGGTTCGCCGGGGTCGTCGGCGCCGTCGTCGACATCGACGGCGTGGGTGCGGTCGTCGAGGGCGAACCGATCGCCGACTTCTTCGCCCTCGATGCCCGCGGGCTGGCCGAGGTCGCCTGGCACGATCCCGAGCGGGGGTACCAGGACCCGGCGTCCGTCACCGAGGAGCAACGGGCGGTGCAGCGGTCGAACGGGCAGACCATGGCGGTCGTCGCCGGCCGGTCGATGAGCGACCCGACCCTGCTCGGTCGACTCGGGGCCGTGCGGGTGCCGACGCTCGTCGTGTTCGGCGCGAGCGACCGGGTCGTGACCCCGGCGTACGGACGCGCGGTGGCAGCGGCCGTGCCGGGTGCGGTGTTCGCCGAGGTCCCGGCCGCAGGGCACCTGCCCCACCTCGAGGCCCCCGACGCGACGTGGGCGGTCATCGACCCGTTCCTCGCGCGCTGAGCAGGACGGACCACCACCGGCACGCGGCACGCGACATGCGCCTCAGACCATCGCCGCGGACATCACCGCGACCGCGACCCCCATCGCCAGGGTCTCGACCAGCGGCAGCGGACGCGAACGTCGCCGGACGCCGTCACGGAGCATGTGGACGGTGAGCACCAGGTACCCGAGGGTCAACCCGCCCAGCACCACCTGCCACGTCACCGCGACCACCCCGAGGTGCTGGTGCATCCCCGCGGCGCCGGCGTCGTGCGCCATGCCGACACCCATCGCGCCCATCGCGCCCATCACGAGCAGGCCCAGGGCAGCGTGCAGTCGCCCGTACCGGCCGTGTGCGGAGGCCGCACCCGGCTGCTGAGCCGACCCGCGCCTCCAGGCGGACGTGGACTGCAACCGGTGCACCCCGGCGACCACCACGGCGAGGAACGCCAGCACCAGGAACCACAGGACACCCGGCAGGACCCGGGGTCCGAACGCCCCGTCGACCATCGCCGCCACCATCGCGACCGCGGCGACCACGTCGACCGCACGGCCGGGGCGCCATGCCCCGACCGTGCAGCAGGCCCCGGCCGACGCCGGCACGATGGCCGCGAGCCCGAGCACATCGGTCACGTCAGCGCCCGTCCCCGTGGTCGTGCTGGTGCTCGGCTGCGTCGTGTGCGGCCTCGACGGCGCCGGAGACGTGGTGCGAGCAGTGCGACCCGGCCGCCGCCCCGATCGACGCCGGCACGTTCAGGGCCGGGTTCCGCGGGAAGAACCCGTATGGCTTGAGCGTGAACTTGGCGTAGTCGACGGGCATGACGGGCCAGTCCTCGGGCCGGGGGAAGTGCGTGGGGCCGAAGGTGTGCCACAGCACGATGTCCTCGCCGTCGAGCGGACGGTCACCCTGCACGTACCGGGCGACACCGTCCCCGCCGGGGTTCTGGTGCACGAAGTCACCGGCGGCGAAGCGCTCGGCCGGGTCGTACTGCGTCACATAGAGGTGCTTCCGTGCGAACTCGGCGCGTGCGGCCACCGACGACGAGTCGTCCGCGAGCAGCACCGGGGCGTCCCGCGGGTACAGCACGTACCCGGTCGGGCGGTCGAGGTGGTTGCGCTCCTCGGTGTTCGAGATGAACCACGTCCGGGCCTTCGACGCGTCGGCGAGACGGCCGGAGGTCGACTCGGACGACAGCCGGGTGACCGACTTCGTGAACGCGTTGCCGTGCTCGTTGCCCGGGCCGACGGGGACCCGGACGGCGTCGACTTCGTCCACCGCGTTCGACAGCCCGTCGACCATCATGTCCAGCCGTGCCGAGAACAGGTGCTGGTGGTACGGGGCGCCGAGGCCGGGCGCGACCTCGGAGGCGTACGGGTAGTCCGCACCGGACTCCGTCCGACCCGGGTACGACGAGGTGAAGAGGACGCCGGTGAGCTTCGCCTCGCACTCGATCGTGCCGTCGAGGTACAGGTACCAGTAGAACCCGTAGTCGTAGTTGCCGACGGTGGTGAAGAACGAGATCACCAGCCGACGTGAGCGCCGGACCTCCTGCGACCCGGTGTAGATGTCCCCGTGCTTCCACAGCGTGCCGAAGTCCTCCTCGTGCATGCAGATGCCGTTGCGGATGGTCTGCGGGTTGCCGAGCTCGTCGGCGAGGACGGCGTCGAAGTACTTGATCTCGCCGACGCAGTCGCAGCCGAGCTCGAGCGAGTTGGTGAAGCGTCCGAACAGGTACTCGCCGGTGTCGAAGTAGTTCTGCCAGAACCGCACCGGCGACGGGTCGCCGTAGGGCACGAGCATCTCGTCGATCGAGGCCCGGTAGACGATCGGCCGCAGCCGCGCGCCGTCCTGCCACGACAGCTGCCGGAGCACGAGCCCCTCTCTGGCGTCGAACCCGACCTGGAACCGCCAGTTCGCCCACTCGACGAACTCACCGTCGACCGAGAACGACGGCCCCTCGGGCTGCGTGATGACGATCGGCTTGAGGTCGAGCGGTTCGCCCTGCATCGCCGGGTCGTCGAAGTTGCCGGACGTGGCGGGCACGGGCATCTCCGCGACGTCCACGATGCGGGTCACGGCGCGGTTGGCGGCGTCGACGTACACGGACAAGCCGTCCACCGGGTGCGCCCAGACGTGGTCGGCGGGGTGGTCCTGGCGGAAGGCGAGCACGCGGAGGATCCGGCGCCCCGCTTCCTCGGGGTAGTCGTAGTACCCGGCCGAGAGCGGGACGCACTTCACCTCGTCCGGCGTCAGGCCGCGCTTCGCCAGGGCGGCGACCCAGCGCTCGTCCGCGTTCGCGATCTCGCCGACGGCGTCGAACTCCTCGATGAGGACGGGCAGCTGTCCGCGGGACCCGTCGAGCACGTCGGTGGACAGGACGGTCCGGTCGGTGATCGAGACGACGCCGTCGGTGGAACGTCCGGTCGCCATGTCGAGGAGCATCACGCGGGCGCGGCGGTCCGGCAGGGGGCCGTCGCCGGCCTGCCAGGCCAGGACCTGCTGCTTGTGCGGCTCGTCGAGGCCGACGTAGACGAAGCGCGTGGTGTCGGTCCAGTCCGGCTGCGCCGTGACGACGTCGCGGACGGTGGTGAACTCGTCAGGGCTCAGGTTCGCGAGCGGGTGGGTGGTGGCGGTGACGGGATCGGTGAGGGTCATGCTGGTGGTTCCTTCGGTTCGGTCTGGAGGCGCGGGTCGGGTGGGTCGGTCAGCCGTCGCTGGCGAGACGATCGAGCATCTGGTCGTAGCGGCGGCGGTCGCGCCGACGCAGCACCACGGCCTGCAGCACGCCGACGGCGGGCACGACCACGACGAGGCCGGTGAGCACGGTGCTGACGACACCGAAGACGCTCGCTCCGGAACCGTCGACGTCGCCGACGAGCGTCGGGAAGTTCGCCCAGATCAGAACGGCCGAGGCGACGAGCCCGACGAACCCGAGGACGGGGGCGATGACGGTGTTCCAGATGCGGCGGTCGGCGCGGTTCCGACGGAAGTAGACGATGACGGCGAGGCTCGTCGCGGCCATCAGGATCGCCACGCCAAGGGTGGCGACACCGGCGAACCAGCTGAAGACCTGCAGGACCGGGTCGAGGCCGAGGACGGCGAACAGGACCATGAGCACGGCGGCGGTGACCGTCTGCACGATGCTCGAGGTGTGCGGCGACTCGTGCTTGCGGTGCACGGTGCCGAGACGACCGGGCAGGAGCGAGGCGTTCGCCATCGAGTGCTGGTACCGGGTGATGACGTTGTGGAAGGACAGGACGCAGGCGAACATGCTCGTGAGCAGCAGCACGTTCAGGACGGCCTCACCCGCGGTGCCGATGTAGCGCGCCGCCGTGGTGAGGATGAGGGCGCCCGGGTCCTTCGCGGCCTCGGCGAGCACGCCGTCCGGACCCCAGGCCATCACGAGTCCCCACGACGCCAGCGTGTAGAACACCCCGATGCCGATGACGGCGGTGTAGGTGGCCCGCGGGATCGTGCGCTCCGGGTCCTTCGCCTCGTCACGGAAGATCGCGGTGGCCTCGAACCCGATGAACGCCGCGATGGCGAACATGAGGCCGACGCCGGGCGAGCCGGACATGACGTGGGTCGGTGCGAACGGCGCGAGCGAGAGCCCGTCGGCACCGCCGCGGAACACGATCGCGGCCACCAGGACGAGCACGATCCCGACCTCACCGACGAGCAGGACGCCGAGGACCTTGCTGGACAGGTCGATGTGCCGGTACCCGAGCACCCCGACGAGCGCCACGACGACCAGGGACCACACGTACCAGGGGACGTCCGGCCCGCCGAGGCCCGTGACGGTCACCCCGAGCAGGTACCCGATGTAGCCGTGCACGCTGACCTGGATCGTCGTGTAGGTCAGCAGCGCCAGGGTGGCCGCCCCCGCACCGGCCGGACGACCGAGCCCGTGGCCCACGAACGTGAAGAAGGCGCCGGGTCGTGGCAGGTGCCGGGTCATCGCCGCCAGCCCCACCGAGAACAGCAGCAGGATCACGGCGGACGCGGCGTAGAGCGACGGGAACCCGACGCCGTTGCCGAGCAGCATGCCCAGCGGGGCGGCGCCGCCGACGACGGTGAGCGGGGCGGCGGCCGCGACGACCATGAACACGATCGCGGTGACGCCGAGCGAGCCGCGCATGGTCCGCTGCGGTGCGGGTACGGCTCCGAGTGACGCGGGGTCCTTCGTGATGCTGGACATCGTGGCCTTCCGGTTCGGGTGACTGGGTCGGGGTGGGACCACGGTCCCGCGCCACCGTTGCGCCCCCGTTCCACGGGTGTGAAACCCGCACGCACCCGAATGGGACGGCCCGGGCGAGGCGTCTCATTTACCCGAGACCACCGCGAAACACGACCGAGACACCGGGGCAACGCAGCCCCCGTACCGTTGCCGCATGACCGCGCTCGACCGTGCCATCGCCGACCCGCCACGGGTGCCGGGCATCGGCACGCGCTCCCCCGTCGACGGACTGTCCCGGCGGAGCGTCGGCCCGGTCGACGTGCTGGCGCAGTCGGTGTCCGCGGTCGCACCGTCGGCGGCGGCCACCACGATCCCGGTGCTCGTCGCGACCGTCGCCGGGCAGGGCGCGACGTGGTCCCTGCTCGCCGCGATGGCGCTGTCGTTCCTGGTCGGACGCACCGTGAACCAGTTCGTCCGACGCGTGGCGGGCACCGGCTCGCTCTACACCTACGTCTCGCTCGGCCTGGGGCCGGTGGCCGGTGTGGTCGCGGGCGCCGCACTGCTGCTCGGCTACGGGTTCATCGCGATGTTCTCGCTCACCGGCAGCGGCTACTACCTCGACTACCTGCTGTCCCGGTTCGTCCCGACGGCCGGCACCGGCTCCCTGGTCACGGTCGTGGTGATCACCGCCATGGGCGCCGCGGTGTTCGCCGTCATCGCCCTCGGCGTCCGGTTGTCGACGCGCCTCACCCTGCTCGTCGAGACCCTGTCCGTCGCCGTCATCGTCGTGCTGATCGTCGCCCTGGTCGCACGCCTGCAGCCCGTCGACACGTCCGCCCTCGCACTCGGCCCGACCGCGCCGGCACCCTTCGCGGTGGGCACGGCGCTCGCGGTCACCGCCTTCGTCGGGTTCGAGAGCGCGTCGGTGCTCGGCGTGGAGGCACGGCGCCCGTTCCAGGCGATCCCCCGCGCGATCTCGTGGACCGTCCTGGTCGCGGGCGTGCTCTACGTCGTGAGCGCTGCCGCCCAGCAGACCGGGTTCGCCGCGATCGGCACCGACCTCGCCACGAGCGCGTCGCCGGTCAACGAGCTCGCCACGGCCTTCGGCATGCAGTGGGTCGGGTGGGCGCTCGACCTCGGGATCGCCGCCTCGTTCGCCGCGTGCGCGATCGCCTCGACGACGGCGCTCGTCCGCGTGCTTTTCGCGATGGGCCGTGAAGGGGTGCTGCCCGCAGCGCTCGGGCGGGCGTCGCCACGGTTCCTGACACCCTTCGTCGCGGGCGTGCTGGCGTGCTCGGTGCTGACCGCGCTGCCGGTCCTCGGGCTCCTCACCGGCATCCCGACCTGGTCCCTGATGGAGGCCGAACTGGTCGTCGCGGCACTCGGGTACCTGACGGCGTACGCGATGACGTGCTTCGCGGCTCCGGTGTTCCTGCGACGCATCGGCGAGTTGACGACGGGGGTGGCGACCACCGCGGTGACGACCGGCGTCCTGCTCACCGCCGTGCTGCTCACCTACGCCGGGGTCGAGGCCGCGTCGCCCCGATGGCCGGCCGTCGTCCTCGCCGTCGGGGTGGTCACCGCGGTCGTCGTCGCGTTCCTGGTGGCGACCCGTCGGCGACCCTGGCGACGGGGTCGGAGCCGGGCGGTGTACGACGTGCCGGTCGAGGCGGACCTGCTGGGCGCCTCCCGGCCGTCCGCCGGACCCGGCCACGGGACGGGGGTGCGGTGAGCGAACCCGGTCTCCGCGCGCGGCAGCCGAAGGCGATCCAGAACGCCCTCGCGGTGCTCGAGGCGGTCGCGCACGCCGGGCCCGGCGTCACCGCTCAGCAGATCTCGG
Organism: Curtobacterium sp. ME12; assembly: GCF_903970855.1. Lineage (NCBI taxonomy): Bacteria > Bacillati > Actinomycetota > Actinomycetes > Micrococcales > Microbacteriaceae > Curtobacterium > Curtobacterium sp. ME12. Next base: position 89,481 of record NZ_CAJCKD010000001.1, on the reverse strand, counting down.
ACGCGCTCGGGATGCCGCGGGCGACCACCTACCGGCTCATCACGCTGCTCGTGGAGGACGAGTACCTGGTGCGGCTGCCGGACCTGCGCGGCTTCGCACTCGGGCACAAGGTCTCGGAGCTCGCCGGCGTCGCCCCGGCCACGGCCCCGTCGGTCCCACCACTCCCCCGCGCCGTCCGGTCTGTGCTGTCCGACGTGCGCTCGGCGGTCCGCGCCGGGGTGCACCTGGCCCGGTACGACGCCGACGGGATCTGCGACGTCGACGTCGACCCGGACTTCCCGCTCCTCGACGCGACCGCCCTGCGATCGGCACCCGGGTCGAGTGCGATGGGGCGGCTGCACGCCGGCGGCGGCGCCTCGGCGTCGCAGGTCGGCGCCTTCGTGCGGGGCTTCGGGTGCCTGGCCCTGCCCGTCCGCGGCGAGCGCGGTGAGCTCGTGGCGGGGCTGACGTTGTCCGCGCCCGCGGCCCGGGTGGAGTCTCCTGGCCAGGCCCTGGTGCACCTGCGGACGGCGGTCGCGCGGCTCGAGCCCCTGCTCGGCTGAGCTCTCGGCGTCCTCCGAGCGATCTTTTGGCACTCACCAGGGTCGAGTGCTAAAACGGTGGCAGTTGAGTCGAGGGGACTCAACGAGAACCACGAAGGAGTTGATTCCGATGACGATGAACTTCGATCCGTTCCGCGAGCTCGACCGACTCGCGGGTTCGCTCCTCGGCACCGCCGCCGGCCCGCGCTCGATGCCGATGGACCTGTACCGCACCGGGGACCACTACGTCCTCGACGTCGACCTGCCCGGCATCGACCCGGGCTCCGTCGACATCGACGTGGACGGCTCCGTCCTGACCATCCGCGCCGAGCGCACCCTGGGAGCACCCGAGGGGTCGCAGTGGCTCACACGCGAGCGCCAGCCCGGCACGTTCGTCCGGCAGCTGACGCTCGGCGACGGCCTGGACGCCGAGCGCATCACCGCCGGGTACGACAACGGCGTGCTGAGCGTCACGATCCCCGTCAAGGAGTCCGCGAAGCCGCGCAAGATCGCCGTCACCGTCGGTGGCGGATCCGAGCAGCTCGCGGTCGGTTCCGGCGCCGCCGCCGAGTGAGGAGCTGAGCGATGACGTCCGTCCTGCTGAACGCGGTGGTGGCGGTCCTCGTCGTCACCGCGGCGCTCGCGCTGACGAGCCTGGACCGGCGCACCGCCGTGCTGCTCGGGGCCGCCGGCAGCCTGACCGGCACGTTCCTGGCCTGGGTCGCCGCGCCACGGCTCTTCGAGCAGTCGCTCCTGGCCCCCTGGGTCGCGGCGGTCCTCGGCACGGCCCTGCTGATCGCGGGGTGGAGCGCGGTCCGCGCCTACTCGGGCATCTTCGAGGCACCACGCGACGAAGAACCCGAGACGGGGGCGCTGATGACCGTGGGCGGGTCCGCCCCGTCGGTGCGGTGACCACCTGACGGACCGGAGGCCCGGTGCACGTCGTGCGCCGGGCCTCCGGTCGTTCCGTCGGTCGCGTGGGCGACCGTCGGGACTACTCCTTGTTCAGCTTGTCCTGCACCAGGCCGGCCGTCTTCTCGACGACGTTCGGCAGCTCGGTGGTGCCGTAGAGCCGGACGTCGGGGTGCGTGGGCGGGGGCATCGGGACCGAGGTCGTCGGGCCGTCGTGGTACGAGTACTCGCCCTTGCCGTCGAACGAGGGACCGCTCGCCCAGGGACCGTTCCCCGCCTCGGCACCGTCGGAGAAGTTGAGGTACTGGTAGTTGACCTCCTGGTTCTCCTTCGACTGCGGGAAGTTGCTCGGCACGGGGAAGCCCTCGACGCCCTTCTCGCGCAGCTCGGCAGCGGCGGTCGCCCACATGTTCTGGTGCATGGTGTCGCGGGCGATGAGGAAGGACAGCAGGTCCCGCACGCCGTGGTCGTCGGTCATGTGGTAGAGCCGGGCGGCCTGCACTCGACCCTGCATCTCGGCGTTCTCGTTCGCCGTGAAGTCGGCGAGCAGGTTGCCGCTGGCGGTGATGTAGGAGCCCTGCCAGGGGTTGCCGTTGCTGTCCACCGGACGGGCACCCGCACCGGCGACGATCGCGTGCTGGACGTCGGTACCACCGACGATCGCGGCGACCGTGGGATCGTCCTGCAGCGCGTCCTCGGTGATGCCGAGCGGGGACTTCTCGAGCAGCTGCGCGATCATCGTCGCGAGCATCTCGACGTGGCCCATCTCCTCGGCGCCGATGCCGAACACCATGTCGCGGTACTTGCCGGGGATGTGCATGTTCCAGGCCTGGAACTGGTACTGCAGCGCGACGGAGATCTCTCCGTACTGGCCGCCGAGCACCTCCTGCAGCTTGCGGGCGTACACGGCATCCGGCTTGTCGGGTGTCGACTTGAACTGGAGTTCCTGCTTGTGGAAGTACAACTCGTGCTCCTTCGTCTCGATCGAGCGATTGCACGGCCGATGGTTCGCCGGGGGTACTGAGCGGCGGTCCAAGGTGGCCGGATCGCGCGGATCGGCTTCACCCGGCAGGACGAGGCCCTTCGGTCGACCGCCCGATGCCGTCGGCCGTCCGGTTGCGCAGGCTGGGAGCATGCAGACCTCGACCAAGCACATGATCGCCACCCTGCTGCTCTGCGCGGCGATCGTGGTCGCCACCGTCATCGCACTCATGGCCATGACGCCGCCCGCGTGACGCCGGTACGGCATGGGAGGATCGCTCTCGTGACCGAACGGGGCAGGTTCCTCCGGCCGCTCGCCACCCGGTCGATCGTCGTCGACGTGGCCTGGGCGGTCCTGGCGGCGTTCGTCTTCCTGCTGCCCATCGACCTCGAGCTCGAGCACGCGAGCCTCGCCGCGGTGCTGTCGGCCTCTGTGGCGATCGCCCTGCGTCGCATCTCCCCGTCCGCCGCGATGGCGATGGTCGTCGTCCTCGGCGTGGTCCAGGTCGGCGGCGGCGAGCGCCCGTCGCTGGTGGACCTCGCGATGTTCGTCGTGATCGGCACCGCCGCCGTCGTGGGCACCCGCACCGAGGTCGTCGTCTCCGGCGTGCTCGCGGTCGTCGCCGGGGCGGGTGCGACGGTCTACCTGGCGTCGACCGGCTTCCGGTTCCTCGTGCTCATCAACGGCCCGCGCGACCAGGCGTTCCTGGCGATGGCCGCCCCGGTGACCGCGCTGCTCGGGGTCTGGGCGGGCGGGGTCGCCGTCCGGGCCTTCCGCTCCCGCGACCGCGAGTCGGAGCGCCGTGCCGACGCCGAGGCCGCAGCATCGCGTGCCGAGGCCGTCGCCACCGAGGCCGAGGCCACCGCCACCCGCGCCATCGACGTCGCCGAGTCCGAACGCATCCGCGCCGACATCGCCCGCGACGTGCACGACGTCGTCGGCCACTCGCTCGCCGTGATCATCGCGCAGGCCGACTCGGTGCCGTTCCTCGACGACGAGGCGCGCATCCGAGCGGTCAGCGCCACCATCGCCAGCACCGCCCGGAGTTCCCTGGTCGAGGTCCGGCAGGTCCTCGGGCACATCGACGGCTCCGCCGAGGCGACCGGGCCGGGCTCGCTCGAGGAGATCGTGCAGGGCATCCGCGACGCCGGGGTCGACGTCGACCGCACGGTGCGCGGCGTTCCGTTGGCCCTGCGCCCGGACACCGGCACGGCAGCCCGTCGTGTGCTGCAGGAGATGCTCACGAACGCCCTGCGCCACGGCGCCCCCGGCAACCCCGTCGTCGTGCGGGAGACCTGGCGGAACGCCGACCTGGTGCTCGAGGTCGAGAACGTCGCCGGCGACGGCACCACCGCCGGCTCGGGCCGCGGGATCGACGGCATGGACTCGCGCCTCGGCGCCCTCGGTGGGTCGTTCGACGCCGCCGTGCTGGACGACGTGTTCACGGCACGCGCCCGCATCCCGTTCGACGTCCAAGGGGGCCCCGTCCGATGACCGAACCGATCAGGATCCTGCTCACCGACGACCAGGCGCTGTTCCGCGCGGGGCTCCGAGTGGTGCTCGACGCCCAGGACGACATGCGCGTGGTCGGTGAGGCCTCCGACGGGGCCGAAGCGCTCGCACGCATCCCCGAGGTGCGCCCCGACGTGGTGCTGCTCGACATGCGGATGGCCGGCATGGACGGCGTGGAGACCGTCCGACAGCTCTACTCCGGCGCCGTGCCGGGTCCGCTGCCGCGCGTCGTCGTGCTCACCACCTTCGGGCTCGACCCGGCGGCGGCGACCGCGATCCGGCTCGGCGCCAGCGGGTTCCTGCTCAAGGACACCACGCCGCCGTTCCTGTTCGCCGCGGTGCGGGCCGTGCACGAGGGCAGCTCGGTCATCGCACCGAACGACCTCGCGCAGCTGTTCGGCACCGACGTGGCGCGGGCCCCGGCACCGCAGCCGCCGGAGTTCGCGACCCTGACCGAGCGGGAGCGCGTCGTGTTCGGGTGGGCGTCCCGTGGCCTGTCGAACGCCGAGATCGCCACCAGGGAGTACGTCACCGAGTCGACGGTGAAGACCCAGATCTCGAGCATCCTCGGCAAGCTGTCGCTGCGCGACCGGGTGCAGCTCGTCGTCTACGCACACGACCACGGGCTGGCGGGCACCCGCGAGGACTAGTCCGCGGCGATCCGGTCGAGCCACTCCGCGAGCATCGTCCGCTCGGCTGTCGACAGTCGATCGAGCCGGGGCGCTGCGGCACGGAGGGTGATCGCGGCGCTCGTCACGGCGTCACGGCCCCGGCCCTGACCGCCCGGGTCCGCGTCGAAGTCGTCCGTCGTCGACCCGCTCGACACGAGGATCCGCCCGAGCACGGCCTCGAGGACGTCATCAGCGAGTGACGGGTCCCGCTCGTCCGCCGGAGCGGCCAGGATCGCGAGCACCGCACCGGTGCCGGCAGCGTGCACGAGCTCGACTGCGCGGCGCTCCGGCACGGCCAGTCGTCCGGCCTCGGCCACCCGCCGGATGCGCTCGGCGAGCAGCGCGGTCCCGGCGCGGGCGGCTGCCGAGCGACGGCCGCGCTCCGGGTCGCTCAACAGCACGAACAGGTCGGGGTTCGCCAGCCCGAAGCCGATCGTCATCGACCACCCGGTGCGCAGGTCCTCGACGGGGTCGGTCGCCTCGTCACGGGCAGCCCGGACGGCGTCGGCCTTCGTCGCCGAGAACCTTGCCATCGCGTGCTCGGCGACCGCTTCGAGCAGACCGTCCTTGTCGCCGAACAGCCGGTAGATGGTGGGTGCCTGGACGCCTGCGCCGTCCGCGACCGCCCGCGTGGTCACCGCCGCGGCACCGCCTTCACGCAGCATGGTGCCGGCGACCTCGACGATGCGCGAACGCGTCTCGTCACGCTGGCTTCCCGGCTCGATCACGGAACAACGATAACGGATCTGTGCTATCACCGTGTTACCAGCGATACCACCTCGCTGTTTCCACCGATACGGAGAAGTCATGATCGTCATCACCGGGGCCACCGGAGCCCTCAACGGCGCCACCGCCGACCACCTGCTCGAGCACCTCGCGCCGTCCGACCTGGCGGTGGTGACCCGTGATCCAGCCCGAGCACGGCGGTTCGCCGACCGCGGCGTCGAGGTCCGCCGAGGCGACTACGCCGAACCGGAGACCCTGCCGGCAGCCTTCGCGAGCGCCGACCAGCTCCTGCTCGTCTCGTCGAGCGACCCGGCCGCCGACGCCGTCGCACTGCACCGTGCTGCGGTCGACGCAGCCGTCGACGCCCGCGTCGGCCGGATCCTGTACACGAGCCACCAGGGTGCCGCACACGGTTCGCCCTTCGTACCGGCAGCGCACCACGCCGCCACCGAGGACCTGCTCCGCGACTCCGGGCTGCCGTGGACCAGCCTGCGGAACGGCTTCTACGCGCACAGCGCCGCCTGGATGACGGGCCCGTGGCAGGAGACCGGCACGGTGTCCGTCCCCGTCAACGGCCCGGTGTCGTGGACCGCCCGGGAGGACGCCGCCGAGGCAGCCGCCGCGATCCTGCTCTCCGATCAGCCGTTCGACGGGCCGGTGACGCTCACCGCTCCGGACGCACCGACCTTCGCCGACCTGGCTCGGCAGGCGTCCGAGGTGTCCGGCCGGACGATCGGGTTCGAGGCCCTGGGCGAGGACGAGTGGCGTGCCCGTGCGCTGGCAGCGGGGCAGGACCCGCACATGGTCGGGTTCCTGCTCGGCATGTACCAGGCCGCCGAGCGGGGCCTGTTCGCCGGCACCGATCCGCTGCTCGGCGAGCTGCTCGGTCGCGCCCCACGGCCGGTTCGCGACCAGCTCAGTTGAGCGCCGCGACCTCGTCGAGGATCGCCTCGACCGCGGCGGGGTCGTGGGCGAACCGTCCGAGGAACAGCCCGCCGATCCGCCCCTGCCCCCGGGTGAGCAGCCCGGGTCCGGCGCTGCCCCCGTAGAGGACGGTGCTGCCGTGCAGCTCGGGCCGGGTGGCGAGGTGCTGCTCGATCCCGGCGAGCACCGCCACGATGTGGTCGTCCGGTGCGGGGGCCGGTGCGCCGATCGCCCACACCGGTTCGTAGGCGACGGTCAGGGGTCCGGCGAGACCGTCCGCGACGGCGGTCGAGACGGCCCGGTCGAGCTGCGCGGTCACCGCCGCCACGGCCTCGGTCGGATCGGGCCCACGCGAGCCGGTTCCGGCGCGCTGCGGAGCTTGCGGAGCAGCGTGACGGCCGAGCTCGTGGGGAGAGGCCCGGTCCGGCTCCCCGACGCAGACGAGCGGACGCAGGTGGTTGCGGAACGCCGCGTGCACCTTCCCCGCGATCGTCGCGTCGTCCTCGTGGAACAGGGAACGCCGTTCGGCGTGCCCGATCTCGACCAGGTCGACGCCGATCTCCCGCAGTTCGGCGCCGGAGACCTCGCCGGTGAACGCGCCCGCGTCGGCCCACGACAGGTCCTGCGCGGCGAGCTGCACACCGGAGCCTTCGAGCAGGTCACGCACCGGGACGAGCGCCGGGAACGTCGGCGCCACGAAGAGCGACGCAGCACCCGAGCGCACCGCGGGGTGTCGCCGAGCGATGTCCGCGACCTCGGCCGCCCACGACAGCGTCCGGGCGTGCGAGAAGTACGTCTTCAGCGACACCCCGACGGTGATCACGGGGCGACCGTCTCCACGACGAGGGCGAAGGACAGTGCACCGGGGTCCGCGGTGCCGACGGCCTGGTCGGCGTGCGTCCGCGCCCGGCCCATCTTCGGCACGAGGGACTCCGTGGCGTCCGCGGCTTCGCGGGCGGCACGGACGGCGTCGCCCCAGGCCTCGGCCAGCGCGGCGCCTGCGTCGAGCCGGGTGCGGAGCATCTCGTCGAACGGCACCAGCGCGTCCACCATCGTCTTGTCACCGACGGTGGCCCCGAACGCGAGCACGGCCTCGGTGGCCGCGCGGACCCCCTGCGCGACGGTGGCACCCGACGGACGCGAGTCGTCCCCGACCACGCGACCCAGTGCCTCCAGGGCGGCACCCCAGATCGCACCGGACGTACCGCCGGCCTTGTCGGACCACGCGTCCGCGGCGACCAGCAGGACGGTGCCGGCACCGGCACCGCGGGTGACCGCGTCGGCGGCTGCGACGTCGGCGGCGTGCGATCCGCGCTGCATCCCGATGCCGTGGTCGCCGTCGCCGGCCACGGCGTCGACGCGGCCGAGCTCGTCGGCGTGCTCGTCGAGGACGGCGCGGACCGCGGCGAACCCGGCGGCGACCCGCTCGGCGACCGCGCGTGACTCGTCGGTCGCCGGGCCGATGCCGACGCCCTCGGCGTCCGCCGCCACGGTGGACGGGTCGACGCGCTGTTCGGCGACCGCACCACCCTTGCGGTAGGCGGGGGTGTCCGCGGGTGCTGCCCAGAGTTCCTCGAGCTCGTCGTCGAGCCAGAACAGCGTCAGGGAGACCCCGGCCATGTCGAAGCTCGTGACGAGTTCGCCGACCTCGGGCTCCACGATGACGACCCCGGCGTCCGCCAGCCGCTGCTGCACCGAGCGGTAGACGACGAAGAGCTCCTCGTACTTGACCGAGCCCAGGCCGTTCAGGATCGGGACCACCCGCTGGCCCTCGAGTGCCACGCCGTCGGGCAGTTCGTCGAGCAGCCGGCACACCAGCAGCTCGGCCAGGCCGTCCGCGGTGGGCACGTCCGTCTCGTCGATGCCACGCTCGCCGTGGATGCCCATGCCGATCGCCATCCGCCCCTCGGGCACCGTGAACAGGGGTTCCTCGGCACCCGGCAGCGAGCACCCGGAGAAGGCGACGCCGAAGCTACGCGTCCGGTCGTTCGCCCGCTCGGCGACGGCGGTGACCGTGTCGAGGTCGTCCCCGCGCTCGGCGGCGGCGCCGGCGACCTTGAAGACGCAGAGGTCGCCCGCGATGCCGCGGCGCTTCGCGCGGTCGTCGGCCGGGGCGCTCGTCACGTCGTCGGTGACGCGGACCGTCCGGACCGGGATGCCGTCGGCCTCGAGCGTGCGCGCCGCGGCGTCGAAGTTCAGGACGTCACCGGCGTAGTTGCCGTAGCTGAGCAGCACACCACCGCCGTGCTCGGCAGCCCGCGCGACACCGGCCACCTGCTGGGCGCTCGGGCTGGCGAACAGGTTGCCCATCGCCGCACCCGCGGCCAGGCCGTGCCCGACCAGTCCGCCGAACGCGGGGTAGTGGCCCGAGCCCCCGCCGATCACGACCGCGACGGTGCCGTCGGGGCTCGTGGTGGAACGGGCGACCCCGCCGTGCACCTTCCGCACCCACCGCTCGTTCGCGGCGACGAAGCCGTCGGTCGCCTCGTCGGCGAAGTCCGCCGGGTCGTTGAACAGTCTGGTCATCGCTTGCTGCCCTTCGGGTCGGTGGTGCGGACGTGCGAGGTGTCGAGCAGTTCGTCGGCCTTGGCCCCGCGGAAGAACCTGGTGCAGAAGATCATCACCGCGGCGACGAACGCCAGGACGCCGAGCGAGACGATGCCGAACGCACCGCTGTCGGTCGGCACCACCTCGTTGATCGCGGTGCGCATGATCGGGGCGACGAACCCGCCGAGGTTGCCGAGCGAGTTGATCAGGCCGATGCCCGCGGCGGCTGCGGCACCGGTCAGGAACGCCGTCGGGTACGCCCAGGTGATCGGGCCGACGGCCAGGAAGCTCGCGACGGCCAGGGTGATGAACAGGATGCCGAGCACCGGCTGCCCGTTCGCACCCGCCCACGCCGAGCCGAGGATCGACAGACCGGTCGTGACGTAGAACAGGGTGCCCCAGCGACGACGGCGTCCGACGGAGTCCGCACGCGACCCGATCAGGTAGCAGGCGACGAGTCCGACGAGCCACGGGATCGCGGAGACCAGACCGACCTGCCAACCGACGTCCTCCCCGAGCAGCGAGGACACCTGCTGCGGCAGGTAGAACGTCGTGCCGTACACGGCGACCTGCAGGCAGAAGTAGATGATCGTGAAGTACCAGACGCGCCCGCTCGCCATCGCGCGCCAGATGCCCTTCGGACCGTCCTCGCTGCGGGCGGTGTCCTCGCGCTCCATGGCCGCGGTGAGCGATGCCTTCTCGCCCGGTTCGAGCCACTTCGCCTGCTGCGGGCTGTTCGTCAGGAACACCAGGGCCGCGATGCCCGCCAGCACCGCGAGGATCCCCTCGCCGGCGAACATGACCTGCCAGCCGTGGAACGGGGTGACCTGGTCACCGATGCTGATCAGCCCACCGGACAGCGGGGCGCCGATCATCTGCGAGAACGGCTGCGCCAGGTAGAAGATCGCGAACATGCGTACGCGCACCTTGTTCGGGAACCACTCGGACAGGTACATGATCACGCCCGGGAACAACCCGGCCTCGGTCACGCCCAGGATGAACCGCAGGATGATGAACATCGTGTCGTTCGTCGTGAAGGCGAACAGTGCGGCGACGATGCCCCACGTGACGGCGATGCGGGCGAGCCAGAAGCGCGCACCGAACCGCTTGAGCAGCAGGTTCGACGGGATCTCGAAGATCGCGTAGCCGATGAAGAAGATGCCGGCGCCCAGGGCGAAGGCTGCGTCGGAGATGCCGCGGTCGACGCGCAGGGCCTCTTCGGCGAAGCCGACGTTCGTGCGGTCGAGGAACGCGACGAAGTACAGGATGACGAGCATCGGCATGAGGTGCTTCGTCGCCTTGCCGATGGCGGACTGCAGGCCGGGGTCGTTCGTCGACCCGAGCGCGGGGGCAGGGGGTAGTGACACGGGTTCGCTCCTTTGCGAGCACGGTGCGGTCGTTCTGGCGTCCGGCGGTCGGTTCGGTCGTCCGGACGGGAGGCACGGATCACGTCGCCTGGTCGGCGCGCGTTCCGCGGGCGGCTGGCCCTAGTGCATGTACAGGCCGCCGTCGACGTTGAGCGTCTGGCCGGTGACGAACCCGGCGTCCTCGCTGATCAGGTAGGCGATCGCGGCGGCGATGTCCCGCGGGGTGCCGATGCGCGGCAGCACGCCGTCGGCGGCCATCTCGGCCTTCCGTTCCTCGGACAGGGTGCCGCCCATGATGTCGGTGTCGATCGGACCGGGGGCGATGGCGTTGACGGTGACGCCGCGCGGGCCGAGCTCACGCGCCAGTCCGCGGGTCAGGCCGATCACGCCGGCCTTCGCCACCGTGTACGGGGTCTTGCTGAAGGTGCCGCCGCCGCGCTGGGCGGAGACCGACGACAGGTTCACGATGCGCCCGTAGCCGGACCGCACCATCGACTCCGCCGCCCGCAGGCTGGCGAAGTGCACACCGTCGAGGTTGATCGACAGCACCCGGTGCCACTCCCCCTCGGGCAGGTCGAGGTAGGCGTGCGCGGACGAGACCCCGGCCAGGTTCACGAGTGCGGTGATCGGCTGGAGTCCGGCCTCGATCGTGTCGAAGGCCGCACGGACGGCGGACTCGTCGGCGACGTTCGCCCCGACGCCGACCGCGCGGACGCCGTGCTGCTCACGGATCTCGGCGGCGACCTGCTCGCTCGCCGTCTGGTCGAGGTCGATGATCCCGACGTCCCACCCGGCCTCGGCCAGGTGGTGGGCGGTGGCGCGGCCGATGCCCCGCGGTGAGGCGGCCCCGGTGAGGACGACGGTGCGGGTCTGGGGGTCCTGGGAGCCCTGGGAGTTCTGCGTGCTCATCGTTCGTGCTCCGGGCTCAGTGGATCGGTGCCGGGCCGAGCTCGTCGAGCAGCTTCTGCATCGCGACGTAGGCCTTGTTCCGGTAGGCGACGAGTTCCGGCGTGCGGTCGGCGGGGACCTCGAGGTACCCGGCGCCGGACTTCGTGCCGAGCTCACCGGCGTCGACGTGCTGCTGCAGCGACGGCGGGGTGGCGAAGCGCTCGGGCCAGCGGGTCTGCAGCGACTCGAAGCAGAACGCGTAGACGTCGAGCCCGGCCATGTCGGCGATCGCGAACGGGCCGAAGAACGGCAGGCGGAACCCGAACGTGGTCCGCACGATGGTGTCGATGTCGTCGGGGCTCGCGATGCCCTCGTCGGCGATCTTCGTGGCCTCCTCGAACAGCGCGTACTGCAGGCGGTTCAGGACGAACCCCGTCGAGTCCTTCACCCGCGCCGACTGCTTGCCGGTCGCGGCGACGACGGTCTCGCCGACCTCGATCGCGTGCTCGTTCGTGGTCGGGTGCGGGATGAGCTCGACGCCGGGGATGAACGGAGCCGGGTTCGAGAAGTGCACGCCGAGGAACCGCTCCGGGCCCACGACCGCCTCGGCCAGCGACTCGATCAGGATCGTCGAGGTGTTCGAGCCGATCACGGCGTCGGCGCGGGCGGCCTCGCTGATGCGGCGCAGCGTCGCGTGCTTGATCTCGAGCTTCTCGGGCACGGCCTCCTCGATGAAGTCCGCGTCGGCGACGGCGGCCTCGATCGACTCGGCGGCGCTCAGGTGCGCGCGGACCCGTTCGACGGCGTCCCCGGGGAACAGCCCGTCGGCGACGAACTGTGCGGTCTCTCCGAGCAGTCGCTCCAGGTTCTGCTGGGCGATCTCGGCCGAGACGTCGGCGATCCGGACGGTGTGGCCGGCGAGGGCGAGGACCTGGGCGATCCCGCCGCCCATGTAGCCGGACCCGACGACGGCGATGTCGAGGGTGCTCATCGGATTGCTCCTTCGGTGCTGGTGGATGCAGTCGGGGTCGCCGTCGCGTCGAGCGTCGTCGTCGCGAGGACGGACCGGATGTACTGCTGGTTGGTGGCGCAGACGCCGAGGCTGTCCCCGCCGTACTGCTCGGTCATGACGATCCCGCGGAACCCGTCGGCGACGGCGTCGCGCAGGACCTGGCGGTAGTTGATGAGGCCCGTCTCCATGGTGCTCGGAGCGCTCGTCGCCCAGCTGCCGTCGCCGGCCTCGTCACGCGTGTAGTTCTTCACGTGCAGGTAGTTCGTGTGCGGCATGGTCTTCGCGAACAGTTCCCGCCAGTCCTCGATCGGCCGGTGCAGACGGATGAGGTTCGCGACGTCCGCGTTCAGCCCGACGTTGTCGAGCCCGATCTCCTCGACCAGGCGGACCGCACTGTCGGCGGTGCCGAGGTACGTGTCCTCGTACAGCTCGAGCGCCATCGGCAGCCCGACGCTCGCAGCGTGCTCCCCGAGCTCCCGCAGGCGCTTGACCGCGGCGGCCCAGACCTCGGGGTCGTCCGGGTCCTTCGGGCCCGGCGCCGTCCAGAACCACAGCGCGCGCTTCTGGGCGTCCGTGAACGGCTGGTGCAGGCCCGTCGAGAAGACCTGCATGCCCCACTCGGCCGCAGCGTCGATGGTGCGGTGGGCGTAGGCGAGGTTCTCGTCCTCGTGCCCGGGCTGGATGACGCTCTTGCGCTGCAGGTGCACCGACGGGATGCCGATGCCGTGCGACTTCGCGACGGCGAACAGCTCGTCACGGCGCGAGGCTTCGAGATCTGCGGGCCGGATGTGGCTGTCGGCGAGTTCGGCGAGCGAGAAGCCGACGGCCTCGATCTGCGCGAACACCTCGTCCCACACCTCGGCGGGGGCGTCGTGGAAGGCCGTCCCGTCGCGGGTGACCTGCGCGAACCCGTGCAGGCACGCGGCGATCGGCCAGGTCTCCGACGTCCAGGTGGTGGGGTCCCAATCCTGGTCGACCCAGTCCTGTGGAGTGGTCACGGAATGCTCCCTTGCATGTCGTGGTGGTTCAGCGATGAACCTCTTTCCTATAGGAAAGATACTCGCACGACGCCGGAACGCAACCCCACTGCCTCAGCTCGTGTGGGACGCGTCCGCCCGCGAACGCAACCGGACGGCGTCGATGTGGAGCCGCATCGCGGCGACGGCCGACGTCGGGTCCGCAGCCAGCGCCTCCAGGATGGCCCGGTGTTCCTGGACCGCACGATCCGTGTCGTCCCCGCCACCCTCGACGATCTGCCGCATGCGGTGCACGCGCGTCGTGATGATCTCGGACATCTCCTCGAGGAACGGGTTCCGTGTCGCGTCGAAGATCAGCTGGTGGAACTGCCAGTCGCTGCGGAAGAAGCGGGCCATCAGCTCTTCCGGAGCGTGCGCAGCACCGACGGACGCGACCTCGGCGGCCACCGCAGCCTGCTCGTCGAGCGCTGCCACCAGTCGCTCGCGCAGACCGTCCACGTCGCCGCGGGCCGCGAGTTCGACCGCGCCGCTCTCCACGATGAGCCGGGCGTCGAACAGGGCCTCGAGCTGGTCGCCGGCCAGGGGCGGGGAGACCCGGTACCCCTTGTTCGCTTCGCGGGTGACCAGGCCCGTACGTTCGAGTTGCACCAGGGCTTCGCGCACCGGGGTCGGCGAGACCCCGAGGGAGCGCGCCAGTCCGTCGATCGACAGTCGCATGCCCGGTTCGACGTCGTGGCCCATCAGGACCTCGAGCACCCGGTCGTAGACGCGATCGCGCAGGCCGAGCTGCGTGATGCGCTCCGTCCCGAAGCCGGGCATGGTCGTGGACATGGGTCGATCCTAGAGAATCCACGAAACGAGGATCCTGTGCGACCGGCTCATACAGGCTGTCGGAAGTGAGCGAATTTCTCCTATTCTCGTGCGGGCACCCGCTGCGTCATCGACGACACCCGAAGAACGGAATCACCATGGCCCGACCCGAACGGACCGTGCGCAGAGCCTCGCGGCTCCTCCTCGCACTCACCGCGACCGCATTGGCGGCGGGGACGGTCCTCGCTGCCACCGCGCCAGCGGACGCCGCCTCCGCGCCCGCGGAGACCACCACGGCGCCGACGGCACCACCAGTGACGTCCGCTCCGAACACCGCTGCGCCGACCGTCCAGGCAGAGCCGACCACGCCGCTGGACGAGGTGACGCCGGAAGCGACCCTCACTCCGAGCCCCACCCCGACGACGGTCCCGACACCGACACCGGTTCCCCAGCCGAGGAAGTTCACGACGAAGCCCGCAACGGTCTCTGGAACGGCTAAGGTCGGCAAGACCCTCACCGCGACCTTCCCGAGCTGGTCGCCGGCCCCGACGACCAAGAAGTACCGCTGGCTGCGGGACGGCGACTCGATCCGCAACGCCACCGGTTCGCGGTACACGGCGACGGCCTCGGACCACGGCCACAAGCTCTCGGTCTCCATCACCGGTTCCCGCACCGGGTACACGACCGCGACGCGGACGCAGTTGATCGGTGTCGTCGTCCGCGGCGACGCTCCGAAGTTCACAGCTCGCCCGTCGGTCAGCGGAACGACGAGGAACGGTGGCGTACTGACGACGACGAAGGGCTCCTGGAACACTTCCGGCCTGACAGCACGGTACGAGTGGCTCCGCAACGGCAAGGTCGTCGCAGGCATGACGTCGCGGACCTACCGTCTCGGGTACTACGACGTGGGGGCTACCATCGCGTCCCGGGTCACCGTGTCGAAGGCCGGCTACGCCAATGGTTCAGTCCGAAGCGTCGCCACCGCGAAGATCGCGAGAGCCACGGCATCGTTCTCGGGCAACGGCACCTTCAAGGTCGGCTCGACGATCAAGCCGGGCACGTACTACTCGACGACGCGACAGGACCAGTTCTGCTACTGGGCACGACTCAGCAGCGCACGGGGCACGCTGGACGACATCCGCGCGAACGACATCGGTTCGGGTCAGCGCATGATCCGGGTCTCGAGCACGGACAAGTACGTCGAGCTGGACGATTGCGGCACCTGGTACGCCGCGACCACCGCCGGCCCGAAGCTCTCGAAGATCGCCGGAGACGGCGTCTACAAGGTGGGCCAGCAGGTGTCGAAGGGCACCTGGAAGACGACTGCTCCGAGCGGGTGCTACTGGGCGACCCTGTCCTCCGCATCAGGCAGTCTGGACGCGATCATCGCGAACGACTACCTCGACCGCCGAGGCAGCGCCGTCGTGACGATCACCAACGACGTGGTCGCCTTCTCGTCGAGTGGTTGTGGGACCTGGACCCGAGTCGGCTGACGCGGTCGGTCGGGGCACGGAGCTTCCGTCCGTGCCCCGACGCGGATCGGGTAGTTCCGCGCGGCTCCACGACGACCTCGAGAACTTGCTCGCCGTCAGCGGAGCGAACGGGGTCCGGTAGCCGATCCGTTACCGCGCGTTGAGTTCGAGGTAGTCAAGGGCCTGGCGCACCGTGTCTTCTAGCGGGCGGGTGCTGTCGATGACGAGTCGATCGTCCGTGCGGGGCTCGTACTCGTCGGCGACGCGCTGCACCTCGTCCCACGTCGGCAAGGTGAACCCAGGCAGGTCATTCGCACGCTGCTCCACCCGGCGACGGTGCTCGTTGACGTCCGCACACACGACCTCGATCACGCGCAGCGGAACCCCAGCGGCTTCCGCTGTCGACGCCCATCCAGCGCGAGCGGGTTCCACACCACTCACCGCGTCGGCGATGACCACCTGTCCTCGCCGCAGATTCGGCACCGCGATGGCATGCATGACCGAGTAGGCGGCGATCCCGGACTGCTCGGGCGGAATCTGGTACTTCCACATCGCGCCCTCGATCGCATCAACGCGAAGGGTCAGCGAAGGTGTCAGCTCCGCGATCGCAGCAGACAGCGTCGACTTCCCTGCACCGGGAAGACCACAGACCTGAACCAGCATCGACAACTCCTTCGTTGGACGTAGCTCACTGTCTATCGGTCGTGGATGCGCAGCACCAGCAAGGTGGATACCTTCGTCGGCTTCCGATGACGTGTCCGAATGCGGATCTCGGCTACCGGACGCTCGGCTGTGTGGAGCAGGGGCGCGAGGTGCCCTGTCCGCGAGGGACGACCGTTCCGGACGAGGACGTGCCAGCGTCGAACTGTGGCAAAAGGTCCGGCGGCGCCGACTCGGCCCCGCGCTCAACTCGATGCCGAACCGCCCGGTTGAACGTCGAAGCAGCGCGCACAATTGCAGGTCGAGCAGCGCGGCGGAAAGCTGGCGGTAGGGGGAGGCGGTATGCCGTCGCCTCACGGCGCGTACCTGCCTGAGTGCGGAGTAATGTTCATCTGCCGCTCTACCCGGGAGCGTGCTCCGCGACAGAACGGACTACGCAATGCGGCGCATCGCCCGCTCAGCAGCCATCGGTGCTGTTGCACTTCTCACCGCAGGACTCTTCACCACCGTCGGCACGTCGGAGGCGAACGCTGCCACGGCGAGCGGGGGCGTCTTGCAGATCTTGTCCCCGTGGTACCAGACGAAGGGCGAACCCGAGTTCGCTGACGGGGACAGCGTCGTCCTGACCGACGCCGACACCACTCGAGGTATCAACGCTCGCACGACCGGCACGGGTCGCGGTTCGTTCACGCTGAGCCCTCCAGAAGGGAAGCCACTGACGACGGGGGTCTACTGGCTCGACGGCAACCACCCGCACAGCGAGAAGCAGCCGACGCTCGAGATCGACGGAACGTACATCTACGGCGAGTTCTCGATCCTCGACCTCGCGTCCGACCCGACGAACGGCCAGATCACCAGGTTCGACGCGGTCGTCCCGGGCGTCGGCGAATTTCGGTTCGGCGAGGACGCTGCCGGCTCTGTGATCCTGGGCGCACGGAACGTCGTGTTCACGAAGACGTTCATCGGGTTGCCGAAGACAACCCAGGTCGAGACTGTGCACAACACCGGTGCAGCACCGGTCACGATGGGGAAGCCGGCTGTCACGGGGGTGAACGCGAGGTCGTTCTCGGTCAGCAACAGCACCTGCGGAGCCACCCTCGCAGCCGACGCGACCTGCACGTTCAACATCAACTTCCGACCGAGGACCGCTGGTCCCGCCACCGCTGTGGTGAACGTGCCGGTCGGCGGAGCAACGCAGACGGTGGCGTTGACCGGTTCTGCGTTCCTCGGGAAGACGATGATCACCTCCTCCGGCAAGGACATGGTCAACAAGGGCAAGACGACGAAGGCGACCTCCGGCTCGACCGCGATGTCGATCTCGTACGCCGCACTGGACTGGTGGTTCAAGGCCGACGACCTCGACGGGAGCGGCGGCATCGTCAGCGTCCGCCTCGGCGGCCCGTACGGCAAGGCCTTCCCCCTCGGCACGACGAAGACGACCGTCAGTGGGAAGTACTCGATCGTCACAACCGTCGATGGGTACGGATGCGACACCAAGGGCACGATGACGGTGAAGCAGTTCAAGCTCGACCCGGTCTCCGGATTGCCGGACACGGTCGACATGTCGTTCACGCAGTACTGCGTCGACAAGATCGCACAGCACGGCACGCTGCAGTGGCAAGCACGGTCCGACGTCACGGCACCGGCATCCCCGACCGGGATCCGGGTCGGTTCAGCAACACCGACGAAGGTGAAGTGGACGTCGTCCACATCGAAGGACGCAACGTCGGTCGTCGCGCGTCTCGTGCAGGGCGACGGTGCTGGCTCGACCGTCCAGAGCGGTGTGCCGCTGGTGGTCACCGGCGCTTCCGCGGCGGTGCCGCGGCTCCCGACCGGCCAGCGGTACACCATCGCGGTGTTCGCCGTAGACGCGACGGGAAACGTCAGCAAGGCGGGAACGACGTCCTTCGGGACCGCGCCGATGACCGTGATGGCTCCAGGGCGCCCCACCATCACCGGGACGACGACCGGGCCGGGTTCCGTCACCGTGTCGTTCGACGCGCCAGCAGATGATGGGGGCCTGCCCATCACGAGCTACATCCTCTCCGATTACCGAGACAGTGTGACTGGAACGTCGAGCCCTCTGACGCTCACAGGGTTGTCCGCCGGGAGCAACATGGTCTCAGTCACCCCGGTGAACGCAGCAGGGAAGGGAATGCCGTCGTACAGCAGGCAGGTCACCATCGGATAGCAGTGCCGATGGCTCACTGAAACGGGGAGACTGCGGCCGTCCTATCCTGACTGCCGCGACGGCAAGGTGCGGCGATCTACGTGTTCGTCGCCGCCTTGAGGATGACGACGGCGACCATGGTCAGCAGGAGCGCGCCGCCGATGCCGGCGAGCGGGTACCAGACGCCGCTGGCGCGATGGTGGCGTCGGATGCCGAACGCACCGCCGGTGATGACTGCCGCGAAGCCGCCGAAGAAGGTAAGCCCCATGCTGCTGTACCAGCCAGCATCACCGCAGGAAACGGTGCGGGCGCCGCAAGTGCTGTACGAGATGAGGCTCTCGTTCAGGATGTAGCCGACGCAGCCGATCGTGGTGAGCAGCCCGACGACGATGACGACCCAGACGAGGACGAGGTTCCACAGCGCGCCGCGGTCGCCGAGCGGTGCGCGTTGGATGCGGGACGCCATCGGGCTCCTGTTCTGGTCCGTCTCTCGGATGTCATCAGAGTGCCATGCGGGCAGCGAGGATCGATGCCGTCGCCGCTGGCCACAGCGCATCCAGCCGCGGTCCCCATGGTTCTGCCATCACCCCACTCTGGCGAAGCGCTATCACCTCCGACAGGGAGACCCAGCGCCAATCCATCACCTCGGTCGGATCCGCTCGCACCGCGGAACCACTCGGCTCCTGCACGACGAAGAGGTCCACGAGCGCCGTCTCCTCGGTGAAGCGGCCGACGCGGCGCAGCGCCTCGGGCTCGACGGTGACGTTGGTCTCCTCGAGCAGCTCTCGGCACGCAGCTGCAGGACCAGTTTCGCCTGCGAACGCGCTCCCACCGGGGAACTCCCACCCGAAGGCGAACTCCTTCGTCGGAGCCCGCTGCGTGAGCAGGACGGTTCCGTCGGCCCGGTAGACGCACACCGTGATCACCAGATGGAACGCCCCGCCAGGCCAACCCGCTTCATCGCGCCGGAACGTCCCACCCATCGGCACCCCGGCCGCGTCAACAAGATCCCACCACTCGTCCACACCGCCAGCGTAGGACGAACCGGCACGCGGAACGTCGACATGCGGCGTCCGGCAGCGGATCGGCTACCGAGACGTGGACGAGGGGTTCCAGTGGTCGGAGCAGGACGGTAACGTGCCGCCATGCACTGGGGGGACACCGGACTCGACGACGACCAGATCGCGTTCGTGCGGCAGATGCTCCCCGACACCGTCGTCGTGGCCGATGACTCCTGGGGGCTCCTCGACACGCGGGTCCTGCACGTCCGCGCTGGCGACGACGGCTTCACCGTGAAGGCCTCCAGCCAGACCAACACGCACTTCCCCCGCGAGCTCGAAGCACACCGCACCGCCACCGCCGCACTCCGAGCCAGCGGGGACGCCGGTGCCCTCGTCGCCGCGAACGAGGAGCACCGCGTCCTCGTGCTCGAACGCGTCCCCGGGCACCTCGCCCTCGGCACCCCGGACGAGCACGATCCCGACGTCCACCGCCAGGCCGGCGCAGTGCTCCGACGGCTGCACGACCAGGACACCCGCCACGACCCGACGTTCCTACTGCACGAGCAGGCGAAGGCACTGGCCGCCCTCGACGCACCGCACCGGATCCCGGACGACGTGGTCACCCGCGCACGAGCGGCACTGCGCGCACTCCCGACCGACCACGCGACGCAGGCCCTCGTCCCGACCCACGGCGACTTCCACCCGCGCAACTGGATCGTCGACGGCGGCCGACTGCGCGTCATCGACTTCGGCCGCTTCGGCTGGCGCCCCGTGTCCTTCGACCTCACCCGCCTCGCGGTGCTGCACTGGCAGCACGATCCCGGGCTCGAAGCGGCGTTCTTCGACGGGTACGGCGACGATCCACGCACTCCGGACGCGTGGCGCTGGCTGCAACTCCGCGAAGCAGTGGGGACGGCGACCTGGGCCTACGCGGTCGGCGACGAGGGCTTCGAGGCCCAGGGCCACGACATGCTCCGAAATGCCCTCGCCGCGTTCTGACCCGTCAGGCCCGGACGCAGCTCACGGCACCCGCACGAACCGCGGCGCCCCACGGTCCCGCAGTCGGAAGCCGAGGTGCTGGTACAGCCCGATCGCCCCGGTGTTCCCGGCGGCCGCGTGCATGAGCGGGGTCTCCCCACGCTCCCGGATCCCGTGCGCGACGGCGAGCACCAACCGACGCCCGAACCCCTGCCCCCGGTACGCCTCGTCCGTGCACACCGCGCTGATCTCGGTCCACCCCGGCGGGTGCAGGCGCTCCCCCGCCATCGCGACGAGCCGTCCGTCCCGCCGGATGCCCAGGTACGTGCCGAGCTCGATCGTGCGCGGCAGGAACGGCCCCGGCTTCGTCCGCTCCACCAGGGCGGTCATCTCCGGCACGTCGTCGGGCGTCAGCACGACGGCCTCGGGGTCCGGCGCACCGTCGATCGCCTCACCGGTGAGCTGTACGCCGCCGGCACCCTCGACGAGCTCCCACCCCTCGGGCAGGACGGCAGCCGCACCGACGCCGAGCATCCCGCCCGACCCGAGCAGCGCCCGGACGTCCTCCCAGTCCTGCGGCGTGGGCTGCTCGGGAATCCCCGTCCACACCGACACGTCGGTCTGGTAGCGGACCACGTCGCCGCGCCGCTCGGCGAACCGCGCATGGTGGCTGTTCAGTGCGGCCATGGCGGGTGCGTCGAGCATCCGCGTCGGCGTGCCGTCGTCGGCGATGGTCAGGTCGAGCGTCCGGAGCGCCTCACCGCGGGAGTCACCACCACGGAACCCGAGGTCCTCGATCCGGCGGCGATCGCCGTCCGCCCACCCGGCGGTGTCCGCGACGACGCCCGAGGCGTACTGGTTCGTGGCGCGTTGCACGACCTGCTCGACGTCCGCTGCCGAGGTCACGAGGACCTCTCCGGGCCGGATAAGCGCAGTCGTCGTCATCCCACCATTCTCCGCCCGCGGCGAGCGCCGCCAGCGCATCGTTGCACCCGGTGACGCCGTGCCGCGGCTCGCACGGTGCGAGGGGGCCCACGGCCCGTGCGAGGTTCCGTACTCGGTGCGAGCGCACGTGCACCGCACGGAGTACGGAACCTCGCACCAGACCGAGCGCCCCGCGCCCGCCTCACCCCAGCCGCGCCGCCACGAACTCCACCATCCGCCGCACGAGCAGCGCCTGCGAGGACGCCCGCCGGTACTCGTGCCCCTCGCCCTCGAGCTCCAGGTACTCCACGTCGTGCGACCGCTCCCGCAGCGCCGCGACCACCTGGTGCGCCTCACCGATCGGCACGTTCGTGTCGAGCTCACCGTGCACGACGAGCAACGGCGCCGTGACGTCGTCGATCGCGCGCATCGGCGACAGTGCCGCGAGCAGGGCTTCGTCCTCGACGGGGTGGCCGTACTTCGTGGCGGCAGCAGCCGCGATCCACGGTTCGGTGTCGCGGTAGAAGGTCGCGAAGTCGCTCATCCCGCACACCGCGACCCCGGCTGCGAACACGTCGGGCGTGAACGCCAACGACGCGAGCGTCGCGTACCCACCGTACGAGCGTCCCTCGACGGCGACCCGGGACCGCTCGGCGTACCCGTTGGTCACCAGGAACCGCGCGCAGTCGACGACGTCGGCGAGCGCGTTCCACCGCAGCGCCAGGTCGTCGGCGTGCACGAACTCGTGACCGTACCCGGAGGACCCACGGATGTTCGGCGCGAACACGGTCACCCCGGCGGCGGCGAGCGCCTGGTGCTGCGGCGAGAACGTGGGTCGTTCCTGCGACTCCGGTCCGCCGTGCAGGTGGACGAGCGCTGCGCGGCCGGGAGGCCCGACATGCGTTCCGACGTCGGCTCCCGCCACCGACGCGGTCGGCTCCACGGCCCGGTACAGCCAGCCGGTCAGCTCCAGTCCGTCACGGGCGGCGAACCGTTCGAGCGTCGGCTCGACCAGCTGCACGTCGGGCAGCGCCGGCACGTCGGTGACCCGGCTCCAGGTCAGCGCGTTCGTGTCGAGCCGCCACAGTTCGCGCGGCCGGGTCGGCCCCTCGACGGCGAGCAGCACGCTCCGGCCGTCGCGGCTGAGCACGGGATCGGTGACGACGTACCCGGGCAGGTCCGGCACCGGGGTGCGCGAGGCGTCGTGGGTGTTGATGAGGTCGAGTTCGCTGCGCCCGTCGACGTTCCAGACGAGCAGCAGCGTGCGGCCGGCGTCGTCGGCGTCCAGGTACTCGAGCTCGGCGTCGTCGCGTTCGACGATCGGCCGGGGTGTGCCACGCCAGCCGTGCGGCCCGACCGGCTGCGCGACGAGTCCGCGGCGGGGCAGTCCGGCCTCGGTGGCGACGTAG
This sequence comes from Curtobacterium sp. ME12, assembly GCF_903970855.1. Lineage (NCBI taxonomy): Bacteria > Bacillati > Actinomycetota > Actinomycetes > Micrococcales > Microbacteriaceae > Curtobacterium > Curtobacterium sp. ME12. Next base: position 67,018 of record NZ_CAJCKD010000001.1, on the reverse strand, counting down.
GCGACGAGCGGGCTGGTCTCGCTCGCGGGCGCGGGTCGCAGGAACGCGATCTCGGCGGACCCGTCGGGGTCGTCGGCGAACAGGGCGTGGCTCTCGTCGGTGAGCCGGTCGACCACGACGACGAACTCCTGGCCGCGCTGGCCGTCGCTCAGCACGACGAGCCGTTCCTCCACCGACAGGTCGAGGATGTGGATGAGCTCCCCCACGGCCAGGTCGTCGCGGTCGCCGGAGACCGGGTCGACCAGGTACGAGCGAGCCGGCTGGTCGGCTTCGGTCGAGGGCAGGGTGATGACGACCCGGTGGCCGCTGCGGCTCCACGGTCCGAGTTCGGCGTGCTGGTACCGCGAGCCGGCGATCTGCGCGGCGTCGGAGCCGTCCGGCCGCACCACCCAGACCTGTTGCTTCACGCCGCCGTCGGTCGCGATGGCGACGGCGAGCCACTCCCCGTCGGACGACCACGACACCCGGATCACCGGGTCGTCGGACAGCGCGATCCGCACCGGTTGCGGCGGCTCGCCGTCGACGACGACGTCCTGCACGAAGACCTCGGGGGTGCCGTGCCGGTCGGACACGAACGCCACGCGCCGGGCGTTCCGGGTCATGGTCGGTCCCCACGATCCCCAGGCGGCGGTGAGCTGCGCTCCCAGGTCGGCCGCGGCCCTGGTGGTGACCGACGGCTCGACGGTGGCCGACGGCTCGACGGTGGCCGACGAAGCGACGCCCTGCGCGCCTCCAGTCCGGACGGAACCCACGGTCACCGCACCCCCTGCTGCTGCAGCCACATCTCGATCAGGCCGAGCTGCCAGAGCGCGTTCGCGCCGATCGCGGTCCTGGTGCTGTTCGGGTCCTGCAGCATCCGCTCGACGGTGGCGGGGTCGAAGAGTCCGCGCTCCCGCGCCTCGGGTGCGTGCAGCGCGTCGCGGACGCGCTCCAGGTAGGGGCCCTCGAGCTGCCGGATGGCGGGGACCGGGAACGAGCCCTTGCTGCGGTCGATGACGGCGTCGGGCACGATCCCGCGCGAGGCGCGCTTCATCACGCCCTTCCCGCCGTCGGTGAGTTTCATCGACGGCGGGATCGCGGCAGCGAGCTCGACGAACTCGTGGTCCAGGAACGGCACGCGGGCCTCGAGGCCCCACGCCATCGTCATGTTGTCGACGCGCTTCACCGGGTCGTCGACGAGCATGATCGTGGTGTCGCTGCGGAGCGCGGCGTCGACGCTGGTCTCTGCTCCCGGCCGTGCGAACTGGCGGTCCACGAACGCCGACGGGGTGTCGTCGTCGCTCTTCCACCGCTCCCCGAGCAGGCCCTGCAGCGCCGGCCAGCGGCGGTCCATGAACACGGAGCGGTAGGCCTCGGCGGCCTGGTCGCGCGGCACGTCGGCGAGCGGCGGGTACCAGTCGTAGCCGGCGAGCACCTCGTCGGCGCCCTGGCCGGACTGCACCACCTTGACGTGCTGCGAGACCTCCTGCGACAGCAGGTAGAAGGCGACGCAGTCGTGGCTGACCATCGGCTCGCTCATGGCGGCGACCGCACCGTCGATGCCGTCGAGCAGGCGCGACGAGGGGATGTGGATGCGGTGGTGGTCGGTGCCGAAGTGCTCCGCGACCTGGTCGGAGTACTCGAACTCGTCGCCGGACTCACCGCCGGCCGCCTCGAAGCCGATGCTGAACGTGGCGAGGTCCTGCTGCCCGGCCTCGGCGAGCAGTCCGACCACGAGCGAGGAGTCGATCCCGCCGGAGAGCAGCACCCCGACGGGGACGTCGGCGACCATCCGTCGCTCGACGGCGGTGCGGAGCGAGCCGATGAACGCCTGCTCCCAGTCGCGCTCGGACCAGTCGGACTTGGCTGGGTCGCGCTCGAAGCGGGGCTCCCAGTAGACGGTGTCGAGCGCGGTGCCGTCGGGGTCGATCAGCCGGACGGTCGCGGGCGGGAGCTTGCCGACGCCGGCCAGGATCGTGCGGGGCGCGGGGACGATCGAGTGGAAGCTCATGTACGAGGCGAAGGCGACGGGGTCGATGGACGTGTCGACTTCCTTGGTGCCGGTGCCGCTCGCGCTGCCGTTGCCTCCGCTGCCGGCGTCGCCGGCCAGGATCGCCGGCAGGGACGAAGCGAACCGCAGCCCGCCCGGGACGGGTGCGACGTAGAGCGGCTTGATCCCGAGCCGGTCCCGCGCCAGCACCAGCCGGCCGCTGCCGTGCTCCCAGATGGCGATGGCGAACATCCCGATCAGGTGGTCGACGAACGCGGTGCCCCACTCGGCGTACGCCAGGGCGATGACCTCGGTGTCCGACGTCGACGCGAACCGGTGCCCCTTGCCGTGCAGCTCGTCGCGGAGCTGCCGGTAGTTGTAGACCATCCCGTTGTAGGCGATCGTCAGCCCCGCCTCGGCCAGCACCATCGGCTGCGCGCCCGCGGTGGACAGGTCGACGATGGACAGCCGTCGGTGCCCGAGGGCGACCGGGCCGCGAGCCCACAGGCCGTCGCCGTCCGGGCCGCGGTGCGTCATGCAGCCGGTCATCCGGGCGACCGCCCCGACGTCCGGCGCTCGGCCGTCGAACCGGATCTCACCCGCGAGTCCACACATCAGCGCTCTCCCTCGGTGTCCGCCGGGTTCCCGACGATCCACGTGTCCTTCGCGCCGCCGCCCTGCGACGAGTTGACGACCATGCTGCCCTCGGGCGCGACGCGCGTCAGGGCGACGTCGGCCAGGTGCACGTCATCCGGTCCGGTCCCCGTCGCGTACACGAAGGCCCGCAGGTCCACGTGCCGCGGGTCGAGACCGGCTGGTCCGATCGTCGGGTGCGAGGACAGCTGCACCACCTCCTGCCCCACCCACCCGGCGGGGTCCGCGGCGATCTCGCGGCGTCGCTCGGCCACCTCGGGGGCGCTGGCGCTCGGTCCGATCAAGACCCCGCGGCCGCCCTCGCCGTCGACCGGCTTCGTGACGAGTTCCCCGACGCGGTCGAGGACCGACAGCCGTTCGACCTCGATGCTCGTGCGGTACGTCGGTACCGATGCCAGCAGGGGTTTCTCGTCCAGGTAGTACCAGATCAGGTCCGGCACGGTGACGTACATCGCCTTGTCGTCGACCAGCGCGTTGCCGGGCGCGTTCGCCAGGTAAACGCGTCCTGCCTCGGCCGCGTCGAGGATCCGCGCACCGAGGTCGGGAGCGTGCTCCGCCGTCAGCGCACTGACGTCGCGGTCGATCCGCAGGTACAGTCCGTTGAGCACGTCACCCGTCGTCGCGTCGACCACGTGTCCGTCACGGACGTCCAGGTCCGACCCGGACACCAGGCGCATCCCGGCACCGTCGGCCAGCCTGCGGTGCTCGAACCACGCGCCGGCGGCGGGGCCGTCGCTGACCAGTGCGATCACGGGGTCGGTTGCGCCCGTCACCGCGGTGGTGTTCGCGCAGAGGGTCCGGCGGAGCCGGTCGATCACGCCGTGCGGGTCGCGCAGGTGCGCCGGCCGCGGGGCGTCCGGCACGACGTCGTCCATCAGCTCGCGCAGGGCGATGCCGTACGCGACGCCCGAGGGCGAGCGGACGTTGTCCTCGAGCACCCGCCAGCCGCCGAACTCGTTGCGCACCAGGTCGAACCCGAGCACCGGCGCACGGACGGCGGTCGCCGGCAGCCGGGTGGCGTCCGGGTCCCAGCCCGTCGCGCCGACGAAGTGGTCCGCGTCCAGCACGCCGTCGGCCACGATCCGCCGCTCGCCGTACGCGTCACGCAGGAACAGCTCGATCGCCCGGGCACGCTGCCCCAGGCCACGCTCGAGCTGCGACCACTCGTACGCGCTGATCATCCGGGGCACCAGGTCGCAGCCGAACTCCTGCGCGCCGCCGTCGACCACGAAGCCGACGTGGTGCTCGCGGGTCCAGACGTCGCGGGCGGTGCAGCGGTCGATCGCGGTCTCGGCGTCCCAGCCGGTGAAGAAGGCCGCCAGGTCACGGAACGCCGGACGTGGGCGCGCCCCGGGGCCGACCGCCTCGTCGCCGGCACGGACGCGGTACCCGGGGATCGGGACCACCGGGTCCTCGTCGCGTCCGGACGGGAGCCCCGCGGTGTCCTCCACCACCAGGGCGACGACGTCGTCCATCTCCCCACGCTCGGCGTACGCGGTGCGCTGCCGGTCGGTGGAGTTGCCGCGGGCCAGGGTCGCGTCGAGCAGCTCCGTCACCGTGCCCCAGTCGCCGAGCTCCTCGAGCTCCGGGCGCAGGCGGGACACGAGCTGGCGCACCGCGACCTCGGCGGGCAGCCGTTCGGGGTGCTGCCCCAGTCCGACCAGTTCCCCGCTCAAGCCGGAGCGGGCGGCCTGCCACATCGCCGCACGGTGCAGGGGTTCGCTGCGCGGGTGCCACTCGGCGCCGGACACGACCGACTTCTCGGCCTTGCGCACGGCGGCGCGGAAGAGTCCGGCGATGAGCACGGCGTCGTCCACCACCGGGGTCGCGTCGCAGACCCGCAGCTCGAGCGTCGGCGCGTGCGACGACGGCCGCACGTCGAAGTAGGCCATCTTCCTGTCGGCGATCACGCCCGATGCGATCAGGTCGTCGAGCACCCGGTCGTACTCGGCGGCGTCCGCAACCGGACCGAAGCTGCCGGCCGACGGCCACCGCTGCCAGATGATGCTCCGGAACGAGGCGTACCCGGTGTCCTGCCCGTTCCAGAACGGACTCGACGCGCTCAGCGCGAGCAGTACCGGGAGCACGGGTGCCACCCGCTGGGCGATCAGCACCGCCAGGTCGCGGTCGCTCACCCCGACGTGCACCTGCAGGCCGCAGATGAGCTGTTCGTCGACGAGCATCCGGTACTGCTCCTGCATCCGGCCGTACCGACCGCCGGAGCTCAGCTCGAAGTCGGCGTACTCCGACCTCGGGGCGGTACCGACGGCGGCGATCGTGACCCCGGCCGGGGCGATCGCGGCGCTGAGCTCACTGCGCAGGTCGACGATCACTCGCCGCAGGTCGTCGAGGGTCCGCACCACCGGGGTGTTCGTCTCGATCGTCGTGCGCTGCAGCTCCGCGCCGAAGCGGTCGGTGGGCAGTTTGGGCAGAAGGCGCGGGGCCTTCGCGGAAAGTCGGCCGGACTCGAGGTCGATGAGGTGCAGCTCTTCCTCGGCGCCGAGCGTCAGCTCTGCACTCATGGCTGGAACCTACGCGGGGCGGCCGTGGTGCGCACCGCGGCACACCGCCCGACTCGTGCCCGTAACACGCCCGTCCACCGCTGGTCACGTCCACCGAACTGCCGTCGGCACCGTGCGCGCCTCGTCTCCCGTGCGAGCCTCCACGCACCGTGCGCCCCGGGGAGCACGCACCACGCGCGCAACCCCGCACCAGCCCGCGAAAGCCGCACCGTGCGGGCCGCCGCCTACCCCCGCGTGCGCGCCAGCCGCCGGTTGAGCGCCCCGTTCAGCAGCGCGACGAGCAGCCCCACCGCGAACACGAGCGTCCCGAAGCACAGCACCTGCGGCGGCATCCCGGCCTTCGCGGCGCCGTACACGAACAGCGGGAAGGTGACCGCGGGCCCGGCGACGAACGAGGTGATCACGTAGTCGTCGATCGACATCGCCAGCGCCAGCAGCCCCGCGGCGAGCATGCCCGGCGCCAGCAGCGGCAGGGTGACGAGCCGGAAGGCCTGGAACGGTGTCGCCCCGAGGTCACCGGCGGCCTCCTCGAGCGCCCGCGAGGTCCCCGCGATCCGGGCCCGCAGCACAACCACCACGTAGGCGACGTCGAACGCGACGTGCGTGATGAGCACGGTCAGGAACCCGGTGCCGAGCCCCACCGACAGGAAGAAGGAGAGCGACGCGGAACCGACGACGATCGACGGCGCCGCGATGTCGGCGAACACGACGGTGTTCACGACACCGCGACCCGGGAACCGGTACCGCTCCAGCGCCAGCGCGAGGGGCAGTCCGATCGCGACGGAGATGATGGCGGCGAGGAACGCGACGACCACCGACGTGACGAACGCCGCCCCGAGCCCGGACACGTTCACCAGGTTCGCGTACCAGTAGGTCGTGAATCCGTTCCAGGCAAAGGACAGCCGGTTCGTGGGGGCGTCGTTGAACGAATACACGATCATGTAGACGATCGGCACCAGGGTGATCGCGATCGTCACCCAGTACACGATGGCGAGCCAGGGCCCGCGACGGTTCACACCGTGGCGACGCGGACGACCGGCGGCAGGACCGGTCACCGGCGAGGCCGGAGCGGCGGCGGAACGGGACGGTGCGACGGCGGTCATACGAGGTCCTCGAGGTCGTCGGTGCCGGAGACGCGGGCGTAGATGAACAGGATGATGCCGAGCACGACCATGAGCACGGTCGACAGGGCCGCGGCGACGTTGTACTGCTGGTTGCCGGAGTAGGCGTCCTGGATCGCCTGACCGATCGTGTACGTGTTCGTGCCCCCGAGCAGGGCCGAGTTCACCGGGTCGCCGACGCTGTCGATGAAGACCAGCAGCACCCCGGCGAAGATGCCCGAGCGGGACAGCGGCAGCGTGGTGTGCCAGAACGCCCGGAACTTGCCGGCGTACAGGTCGTTCGCGGCCTCGCCGAGTCGTGGGTCGATGCGCTCGAGGGCGGCGTAGATCGGCAGCACCATGAAGGCCAGGTCGTTGTAGGCGTCGCCGAAGATCACCGCGCCGCCGGTGCCGAGGATGTGGAAGTCCTTGCCGGCCAGCCCGAGCGCCTGCAGGGTCGTGACGACCGGGCCCTGCGACGCGAGCACGAACGCCCACATGTCGGTGCGGATGATGAACGACACCAGGAAGCTGATGAAGACGAGCATGAGCAGCGGGTTCTTCCACCGCGGCGACACCCGGAACGCGATGAAGTACGCCACCGGGTACCCGACGACGATGCAGGCGATCGTGGCGGCGGCGCCGTACCAGAGCGACCGGAGCAGGAACGTCAGGTAGGGCACCTGCGGGTCGACGAACAGCGAGCCGTAGATCCCGAAGTTCCAGGTGAACGTGTAGCCGTCGTCCGGGTTGCCGGTCATGAGCGAGACGATCAGCCCGGACACCAACGGGATGACGAAGAACACGCAGAGGTACGCGGTGCCGACGAGCGCCAGGAAGAACGGTGTGCTCCGACGGCGTCCCCGCCGCACCGGCGCGGAACCGGAAGGACCGGCGGAACCACCGGGACCACCGGGGCCGAGCCCCGGCGCCACCCCGACCGCGCTCACGACTGCACCACCGCGTTGAAGATGCCGTTCCACTCCGAGTACTCGTCGTAGTTCTCGAACACCCGGAACTCGTGTGACTGCTCCAGGACGTCCGCAGAGGGGAACACGAGCGGGCTGTCCGCCACGGTGGCGTCGTCGAGTTCGTCGCGCACGTAGTCCTCGGCCGCGGGCACCGGGCAGACGTAGTTCACCCAGTCCTCGACGATCCCGGCGACCTTCGGCGTGTAGTAGAAGTTCATCCACTCGAGCGCCGACACCGGGTTCGCGGCCTGCCGCGGGATGAGCATGTTGTCGTGCCAGGTCATCTGCCCCTCTTCCGGCGTGACGAACTCCAGGTCGGGGAACCCGGACTGCTGCGCCTGGAACACGTCGCCCGACCACGCCTGGGTGATCCAGGTGTCGCCGTTCTCCAACCGGTTGATGTAGCTCTGGTCGTAGAAGCCGGTGACGCTCGGCCGCAGTTCGCGCAGCCACGCCTGGGCCTTCCGCCAGTCGGCGGGGGTCGAGGTCTCCGGGTCGATGCCGAGCGCGAGCAGTCCGAGCGACCCGAGTTCGGTGTTGTCGCTCATCAGTCCGATGCGGCCCTTGAACGCCGGGTCCTGCAGGTCCTTGAGCGAGGTGATCTTCCGCCCGGTGTACTTCGGGTTGTAGGCGAGCCCGGTGAACCCGGTCTGCCAGACGACGGAGTGCTTGTTGCCCGGGTCGTAGATGGGGTCCTTCACGGAGTCCGAGGCGTTCGCGGCGAAGTTCGGCAGCCGCGAGTGGTCGAGCTCGCACACGAACCCGTTCTTGATCATCTGGGTCAGCTCGAACCCGTTCGTCATGACGACGAGGTCGTAGCCGGTCGCACCGTGCGCCCGCAGGATCGGGGAGACGGTGGCGTAGAAGGTCGCGTTGTCCTGGATCACCGCCTGGTAGTCGACCGCGATCCCGGTCTCCTCCTTGAACAGCGCCAGGGACTCGGACTTGCCGTGGTCGGAGTCGATGTACAGCGGCCAGTTCGCGAAGTTCAGGGTGCCGGTCGCCTTCGCGTCCTTCCAGAACGCCGCCCAGTCGACGGTGTCCTCGGCGCCGGCGGCGACGGAGCCCTTGATGCTGCAACCGGTGAGCAGGGCGGCCAGCGCGGCGGCCCCGCCGCCGGCGAGCAGGCCGCGTCGGCTCACGCGGGCCGACGTCAGCCCGCGCAGCAGGTCCGGACCGGGCACCGCGCCGGTCACGCGAGCGATCCCGCCGTGGCGGGGACGGCCTGGAGGCCCGGGGCGCTGTGGGTGGTGACGGTCGCGTCCGACGCGGGGTGCGCCTCCAGGCCGAAACCGTGGTCGACGCCCCACGTGAGCCAGACCTCGGTACCGGTCGCGATGCGCGGCCCGCCCTTCGAGTTCTGCGCGAACACCGAGACGCGCCCGGCGCCCGGCACGTCGACCAGGTACTGGGTGCTGACGCCGGAGAACGAGACGTCCACGACCCGACCGGGGCCGAGGATGTTCCGTCCGGCCTCGGGGGCCGGTTCCGCGGTGCGGATCTTGAGCTTCTCGGGCCGGACGCCGACGACGACGCGACCGGTCGTGGCGACGGCACGGTCGGCGGGCACCGCGATGGACCCGGCCGCGGTGGCGACGACGAGCAGGCCGGCATCGGTGCCGCGGACCTCGCCCACGAGCAGGTTCGACTGGCCGAGGAAGTTCGCGACGAACGCCGTGCGCGGCAGCTCGTACAGGTCCTGCGGGCTGCCCATCTGCTCGATCCGGCCGCCGTTCATCACGGCGACCGTGTCGGCCATCGTCATCGCCTCTTCCTGGTCGTGGGTGACGTGCAGGAACGTGAGCCCGACCTCGGCCTGGATCGTCTTCAGCTCGAGCTGCATCTGGTGGCGGAGCTTCAGGTCGAGGGCGCCGAGCGGTTCGTCGAGCAGCAGCAGGGCCGGCCGGTTCACGATTGCTCGGGCCAGGGCGACGCGCTGCTGCATGCCACCGGAGAGCTGGGCGGGGCGCTTCGACGCCGACCCCTCGAGCTCGACGAGCCGCAGCGCTTCCTTCGCCTTCGTCATCGGGTCCGGGATCCGGCGGCGCTTCAGTCCGAACGCGACGTTGTCGAGCACGCTCATGTGCGGGAACAGCGCGTAGTTCTGGAACACCGTGTTGACGGGCCGCTGGTACGGCTTCGTGTCGGTGACGTCCTGGCCGCCGATGGTGATGGTGCCGCTCGTGGGTTCCTCGAGCCCGGCGACGAGCCGCAGGGTCGTCGTCTTGCCACAGCCCGACGGACCGAGCAACGCGAAGAACGAGCCGGCAGGCACCGTCAGGTCGAGGCTGTCCACCGCGGTGTGGCCGGGGAAGGACTTCGTGATCTGGTCGAGCCGCAGATCGGCTCCCGATTCGGCGAACGTTCCGGTCGTTGCCATGGTGCCTCCAGGGGTTGTCGGCCTCAGCCGATGTAGGACATGACGTGCTTGATGCGGGTGTAGTCGTCGAAGCCGTACTGGGACAGGTCCTTGCCGTACCCGCTGTGCTTGAACCCGCCGTGGGGCATCTCGGCGACGATCGGGATGTGCGTGTTGATCCACACGCAGCCGGAGTCCAGGTCGCGGGCGAAGCGCATCGCCCGGGAGTGGTCGGTCGTCCACACCGAGCTCGCGAGCCCGTACTCGACGCCGTTCGCCCACGTCAGGGCCTGCTGTTCCGTCGAGAACCGCTGCACGGTCTGCACCGGACCGAAGATCTCCTGCTGCACGGCACGGTCGTCCTGGCGCAGACCGGAGACGATCGTGGCCTCGTGGAAGTACCCGCGGTCGCCCTGTCGTGCGCCGCCGAGCTCGACCGTGGCGTGGTCGGGGAGCGTGTCGAGGAACGACCGGACCTGGGCGAGCTGGTTCGCGTTGTTCACCGGACCGAAGTAACCGTCTGACCCGGTTCGCGCGTTGTGCCGTGCTTCTTCTGCGAGCGCCGCCACGAACTCGTCGTGGATGCCGTCCTGCACGAGCAACCGGGTGGCCGCGGTGCAGTCCTGTCCGGCGTTGAAGAACCCGGCGGCGACGATGCCGGCGACGGCGGCGGGGATGTCCGCGTCGTCGAACACGATCACGGGGGCCTTGCCGCCGAGCTCGAGGTGGGTGCGCTTGAGGTCACCGGCGGCGGCGCGGGCGACTTCCGTGCCGGCGCGGACGGACCCGGTGATGGACACGAGCTGCGGGGTGGGGTGGTCGACCATCGCGGCACCGGTGGTGCGGTCCCCCACGACGACGTTCAGGACCCCCGGCGGCAGGAACTCCGCGGCGACCTCGGCGAGCAGCAGCGTCGACAGGGGTGTCGTGTCGCTCGGCTTGAGCACGGTGGTGTTCCCCGCGGCGAGCGCCGGGGCGAACTTCCACACGGCCATGTTGAGCGGGTAGTTCCACGGGGTGACCTGGGCCACGACACCGATGGGCTCGCGCCGGACGAACGAGGTGTGGTCGGTCATGTACTCGCCGGCGCTGCGACCCTCGAGGTTGCGGGCGGCTCCGGCGAAGAAGCGGATCTGGTCGACGGACAGCAGGATCTCGTCCTCGACCAGGGTGGCGCGGGGCTTCCCGGTGTCGAGCGACTCGAGGTCGGCGAACTCCGACGCCCGCTGCTCCATCGCGTCGGCGATCCGGAACAGGGCGAGCTGTCGTTCGCCGGGGGTGGTGCGGCGCCAGGTCTCGAACGCGGTCGCCGCCGCACCGAAGGCGGCGTCGACGTCGGCAGGGGTGGACACCGGGGACGTGCCGTAGACGTGCTCGTCGGTCGGGTCGACCAGGTCGAACGTGGTGTCGGCGGTCGACTCGACCCAGGTACCCCCGACGAAGTTCCGCAGGACCCGGGTGTCGGTGTCCGCCGTCGCCGTGCTCTGTGCGTCCAGCATGGCGGTGATACTGACACGGATTCCAGCGGCGCGGAAGAAGGATCCGGAGGTTGTGGAGAACCGTAACAACGGAAATCGTCGCGAAACACGGTGTTCACAACGGAATCCCTTGCGCACCCCGAACCTCGCTGCCATGCTGTCCGGCATGGCGGCAGCACCACGACGTCCGGGACCGATCGACGACACCTCGAAGCGGATCATCGAACAACTCCAGGCGGACGGGCGCCGCCCGTACGGCGAGATCGGCAAGGCCGTCGGTCTCAGTGAAGCGGCGGTCCGACAGCGCGTGCAGAAGCTGACCGAGACCGGCGTCATGCAGATCGTCGCGGTCACCGACCCGATGCAACTGGGCTTCCACCGCCAGGCGATGATCGGCATCCGGGTCAGCGGCGACACCCGAACCGTCGCCGATGCCCTGGAACAGCTGCCGGCGGTCGACTACCTCGTGATGACCGCCGGCAGCTTCGACCTGCTGGTCGAGGTCGTGTGCGAGGACGACGACGACCTGATCGAACTGCTCAACGGCACCATCCGGGCCATCCCGGGCGTCGCCGGCACCGAGACCTTCGTCTACCTGCAACTCCGCAAACAGCTCTACGACTGGGGAACGCGATGACCATCTCCGAACAGGCCACAGGCCGGACCACGACGGGCCCGGCCGCTCGCCTCCACTCCTACGACCCGTTCGCACCGGTCGACGACGCCGACCTGCAGCGGAAGTCCCGGGACCACCTGTGGATGCACTTCGCCCGGCACGGTGCGAACCAGGCCGGCGCCGACGTGCCGATCATGGTGCGCGGCGAGGGCCACCACGTCTACGACAGCCACGGCAAGGAGTACATCGACGGGCTGTCCGGCCTGTTCGTCGTCGCCGCCGGGCACGGGCGGAAGCGCCTGGCCGAGATGGCGGCGAAGCAGGCGGAGACGCTGAGCTTCTTCCCGATCTGGTCGTACGCGCACCCCGCGGCGATCGAGCTCGCCGACCGGCTGGCCGAGCACGCCCCCGGGGACCTCAACAAGGTCTTCTACTCCACCGGCGGCGGCGAGGCGGTGGAGACCGCCTTCAAGCTCGCGAAGTACTACTGGAAGCTCCAGGGCAAGCCGATGAAGCACAAGGTGATCTCCCGCGCGGTCGCCTACCACGGCACCCCGCAGGGCGCCCTGGCGATCACCGGCATCCCGGCGATGAAGGAGATGTTCGAGCCCCTGACCCCCGGCGGCTTCCGGGTCCCGAACACGAACTCGTACCGCGCCGAGGAGATGGGCTTCCCCGGGGGCACCGAGGAGCAGTTCGGCTTCTGGGCGGCGGAGCGGATCCGCGAGATGATCGAGTTCGAGGGCCCCGACACCGTCGCCGCGGTGTTCCTCGAGCCGGTGCAGAACTCCGGCGGCTGCTTCACCCCGCCGCCCGGGTACTTCCAGCGGGTGCGCGAGATCTGCGACGAGTACGACGTACTGCTCGTCTCGGACGAGGTCATCTGCGCCTTCGGCCGGATCGGCACGATGTTCGCCTGCGACACCTACGGCTTCGTGCCGGACATGATCACGTGCGCCAAGGCGATGACCTCCGGGTACTCCCCGATCGGCGCGACGATCATCAGCGACCGGCTCTTCGAGCCGTTCGCCAAGGGCGACACGACCTTCTACCACGGGTACACGTTCGGCGGCCACCCGGTGTCGGCCGCCGTCGCGATGGAGAACCTCGACATCTTCGAGGAAGAGGGACTGCTCGCCAACGTGCAGCAGAACGCCCCGCTCTTCCGCGCCGAACTCGACACCCTGCTCGACCTGCCGATCGTCGGGGACGTCCGCGGTGACGGCTACTTCTACGGCATCGAGCTCGTCAAGGACAAGGCCACCAAGACGACCTTCGACGACGACGAGTCCGAGCGGCTCCTGCGCGGGTTCCTGTCGAAGGCGCTGTTCGACGCGGGGCTGTACTGCCGGGCCGACGACCGCGGTGACCCCGTCGTGCAGCTCGCACCGCCGCTGACGATCGGGCAGCCGGAGTTCCGCGAGATGACGTCGATCCTGCGCAGTGTCCTGTCCGAGGCCTGGACGAAGATCTGACCGTGAGCGGCTACCGGGGCGTCTCGTTCTGGCTCGACCAGCTCGCGTCCACCGGACGCGACGACCTGACGCCCCGGCCGCCGCTCGACGGCGACACGACGGCCGACGTCGCGATCGTGGGCGGTGGACTGACGGGTCTCTGGACCGCCTGGTACCTGCACCAGGCCGACCCGGGCCTCCAGATCGTCGTCCTGGAACGCGAGATCGCCGGCTTCGGCGCGTCCGGTCGGAACGGCGGCTGGTGCTCGGCGCTGTTCCCGCGCTCCGCGGAGTCCGTCGCGCGCGAGCACGGCCGCGACGCGGCACTCGCGCTGCGCGCAGCGATGCGCGACACCGTCGACGAGGTCGGCCGCGCAGCGGCCGAAGCCGGGGTCGACTGCGACTACGTGAAGGGCGGGACCGTCCTGTACGCACGCTCTGCCGTACAGGAACGCGCCGCCCACGACGAGGTCGCGTCCTCCGCGACGTGGGGCGACGACATGACGTGGCGACCCGCTCGACCGGGTGACGCCGCCGGATCGGCGGGGGTCGCATGGACCCCGGACTGCGCGCGTGTGCAGCCCGCCGCGTTGGTGCGTGGCCTCGCGGCCGCCCTGGAGGCCCGTGGCGTCCGCATCGCGGAGCACACGCCCGTCTCGTCCTGGGATCGCGGGCGTGTGGTCACGTCGCGCGGCACCGTCACGGCGGGCGCCGTGGTGATCGCGGTCGAGGGGTACGGCGCCCAGCTGGAGCAGACGAAGCGGCGGATCCTGCCGCTGTACTCGCTGATGATCGCGACGGCCCCGCTGCCGGCGTCCGCGTGGGAGCGCATCGGGCTCGAGCACGGGCAGACGTTCTCCGACTACCGACACCTGCTCGTGTACGGGCAGCGGACGGCCGACGACCGGCTGGCGTTCGGCGGCCGCGGAGCCCGCTACCACTGGGGGTCCGCGATCACGCCCGGTTACGACCGGGTGCCGCGGGTGTTCGAGCACCTGCGGAAGGCCCTGGTGGACCTGTTCCCCGTCGTCGCGGACGCCCCGGTCACCCACACCTGGGGCGGGCCGCTCGGGGTGCCGCGCGACTGGTGCGCCTCGGTGACCTGGGACGGCCACGTCGGCAGCGCCGGCGGGTACGTCGGTGACGGGCTGTCGACGACGAACCTGGCCGGGCGGACCCTCGCCGACCTCGTGCGCGGGGAGTCGACGGCACTGACCGCGCTGCCGTGGGTGAACCACCGATCGCCCGACTGGGAGCCCGAGCCGCTGCGGTTCCTCGGCGCGAACGCGGGACTCGTCGCGACCGACCTGGCCGATCGCGAAGAGGCGCTGACCGGGCGGTCGAGTCTGGCCGCTCGGCTCATGGCACCGCTGACCGGAGGGCACTGATGGCTGCCGGTCTCGCCGCCGACGTCGTGGTCGTCGGAGCGGGGGTCGCCGGGCTCGCCGCCGCCCGGGCGCTCGCACTCGGCGGGCAGCGCGTCATCGTGCTCGAGGCCCGCGACCGGATCGGCGGGCGCACCTGGACCGATTCGTCGCTCGGGGTTCCGGTCGACCTCGGTGCCTCGTGGATCCACGGGATCGACGGCAACCCGCTCTGGGCCCTGGCGTCGGCGTTCGGCATCGACACCGTGGAGTTCACGGTCGGCAGCTTCCAGTTCGACGGTCGGCCGATCGCGTGGCACGACCCGTCCGGCGCCGCGCTCTCCGCCGAGGACACGTCGGCGTTCGTGGCGGACCTGCACACCGTCGACGCGGCCCTCGACGCCGTCGTCGCGCACGCTCCCCCGCCCTCGACCTACGCGGCCGCCGTCGACACCGTGCTGCGGTCGCTGCGGTGGCAGGGCGACCGAGCCGCACGGGTCCGCGAGTACACGGCCCACCGTTCGGAGGACCTCTGCGGCGCACCCGTCACCGTCCTCGACGCCCACGGCCTCGACGAGGAGCACGTCCCCGGTGACGAGGTGGTGTTCCCCGGCGGCTACGCCCAGTACGCCCGCGCGCTGGCCGAGGGTCTCGACGTCCGGCTTTCGTCGGTCGTGCGGTCGGTTGCCCGAACGGGCGACGCCGTCACCGTGGGGCTCGCCGACGGCACCACCGTCGTCGCGCCGCAGGTCGTCGTCACCGTGCCGCTCGGGGTGCTGCAGGCCGGCGACGTGGTCTTCGACCCGCCCCTGTCCGCGCCCGTGACCGGAGCGCTCGGCCGGCTCGGGATGGGCACCTACGACAAGGTGTTCCTGCGGTTCCCCACACGGTTCTGGGGCGACTCGTGGGTGATCCGGCAGCAGGGGTCCGCCGGCGTCGACTGGCACTCCTGGTACGACATGTCCCGGGTGACCGGTGCGCCGGTGCTCGCCGCCCTGGTCGGTGGTGCGGGAGCCCGTCGGCTCGAGACCCTGCCGGACGCCATGGTCGTCGACGAGGGGGTGGCGGCGCTGCGGAAGATGTTCGGCCCGTCCGTCCCCCGACCCGAGGCGTTCCGGATCACCCGGTGGGCCGAGGACCCGTTCTCGCGGGGCTCGTACTCGTACTTGCACGTCGGGGCGTCACCCGACGACCACGACCTGCTCGGCACCCCGTCCGGCCGGGTGCAGCTCGCCGGCGAGGCCACGTGGAGCGACGACCCGGCGACGGTGCACGGGGCGCTGCTGTCCGGGCTGCGGGCGGCCGGGCGGTTGCTCGGCACCCAGGTCGAGCCGCTCTCGCTCGCCGACCCGCTGTCCACGCCCTGAGCGCACCCCCGCGGGTGTCGGCCCGTGCGACACTCGCTCCGTGACCCCGACGAGGACCCGACCGAGACACGAACACCGGGCACCGGTCGCCGTCGCGGTCCTGGTGAACCTGGCGCTGAGCCTGTTCCTGCCGGACGAGGTGCTGTTCTTCCCGTCGTGGGTGGTGCCCGTCCTGGGCGTCCTGCTGCTCGCTCCGCTCATCGTCTTCAACCCGCGGCGTCTGACGCGCGAGACCACCTGGTCACGCTGGCTGTCGTTCGCGCTCGCGGCCCTGCTCACCGTCGCCAGCCAGCTCACCGTCATCCGGACCATCACCGAGCTGCTCGGCGGGCACGCGGACGGTGCGGCCGTGCTGCTCACCGCGCTGCAGGTCTGGGTGAGCACGATCATCGTGTTCGGGCTCGTCTACTGGGAGCTCGACCGCGGGGGTCCGGTGGCACGGCGTCGCCCCGAGCTGTGGGCGAGTGCCGAGGCAGACTTCCAGTTCCCGCAGGAGACCGACCCGAAGACCGCGGACTGGCGGCCGGTCTACCTCGACTACCTCTACGTGGCGATGACGAACATGATGGCGTTCAGCCCGACGGACACGATGCCGATGACCGTCCGAGCGAAGATGATCATGGCCTACCAGGCGCTCAGCGGGTTCATCCTGCTGGCACTGGTCATCTCCCGCGCGGTCAACATCATCAGCTGACCCTCCCGACACGACCCGACGGGCACCCCGCGCGAGATGCGCGGGGTGCCCTGGGGCTCAGCCCTTGCGCCACAGCTCGAGCAGGAACCGGGCCACGGTCACGAGCAAGCTCGCGATCCCCAACCACGGCACTCGACGGCCGCGACGCGGTTCGGTGTCGTTCGACATCGGACCACCTTCGTGTCAGCCCCGGCGGACACGAGAAGCGCAGGCCGAGGGATGCAACTCGCTCGACGAGCGCGTTACACTGGCTCCGAGTTTCAGGCTCGGGACCCAGTTCGTCCCTCGTTCTCCACTCGGAGGACAAATCGAAGCCCACCACTGTTGCTGCAGTGGTGGGCTTCTTCTCTGCCCGGGCCCGCGTCCCGGCGACGACACGGAACCCGAGACCAGCATACTGATATTCGAGGGTCGAAACCGAGGTCTTGCGATAGTTGATCCTGTGATCAACAATGGCGCATGGACGTCGTCACCGCACCCTCGCTCCCGTCGCCGCTGCACGCCGACACCGGCGCACCCCGCCGGTCCCTCCGCGTCGCCCTCGTGCAGGTGCGGTGGCTCCCCGACCCGCACGAGCACCGAGCCCAGCTCGCCGACGGCATCGCGACCGCCGCAGCGCACGGAGCCACCGCGGTGTTCCTGCCCGAACTCACGCTGCGCCGCTACCCGGGCGACTCCCCGGCGAGCGGGACCCCGAAGGACCTCGCCGAGTCGCTGCAGGACGGTCCGACCGTCGCCTTCGCCCGTGCCCAGGCGATCGAGCACGGGGTGTTCGTGCACGCCTCCCTGTACGAGCGGCCGGACGACGACGACCAGCCCGACGACCCGCGCGGGTACAACACGGCGATCCTCGTCGCGCCCGACGGCACCCTGGTCGGCCGGACCCGGAAGACCCACATCCCGATCAGCGCCGGCTACCACGAGGACACGTACTTCCGCCCGGGGACGGACGACGACGCCTTCCCGGTGTACGAGCCCGCCGGACTCGGCGTGCGCCTCGGGCTGCCGACGTGCTGGGACGAGTGGTTCCCCGAGGTCGCCCGTTCCTACGGCCTCGCCGGGTCCGAGGTGCTCGTGTACCCGACGGCGATCGGCTCCGAACCGACCTTCCCCGACTTCGACACCGCGCCGATCTGGCAGCGGGTGATCGTGGCGAACGGCATCACCGCCGGGCAGTTCATGGTCGTGCCGAACCGGTGGGGTGACGAGGGCGACATCACGTTCTACGGCTCGTCCTTCATCTCGGACCCGTTCGGCCGGGTGCTCGTCGAGGCGCCCCGTGACGCGAGCGTGGTGCTCGTCGCCGACCTCGACCTCGATGCCCGGACGGAGTGGCTCCGGCTGTTCCCCTTCTACCTGACCCGGCGACCCGACCTGTACGCAGGGCTCGTCGACCCCGTCGACGAGCAACGCCACGCGTACGGCGCACGCGACGCGATCGACGCGGCCCTGGCCGTGGAACCGGCCACCGCCGGGCGCGAGGCGCGCGCATGACGTGGGTGATGCCTCCCGAGACGGCTCCGCAGGAACGCACCTGGATGGCGTTCCCGCGCCCCGGCCTGACGCTCGGCGACGACCCGGCGAGTGCCGAGGCCGCGCGCACGGCGTGGGCGACCACGGCCAACACGATCAGCGAGCACCAGCCGGTGACCGTCGTCGTGGACCCGGTCGCACGCGCGGATGCCGGTCGCCTGCTGTCGTCCGGCGTGGACGTGCTCGAGGCGCCCCTCGACGACTTCTGGATGCGCGACATCGGTCCGACGTTCGTCGTCGACGACGACACCGGGCGACTCGGCGCAGTCGACTGGGTCTTCAACGGCTGGGGGGCGAACCCGTGGTCGACCTGGACGCGTGACGCCGAGGTCGCCGCGACGGTTGCCCGTGCTGCGGGAGCCACACGGATCCCGTCGTTGCTCGTCAACGAGGGCGGGGCGATCCACGTCGACGGCGCCGGCACCGTGCTCGTGACGGAGACGGTGCAGCTCGACCCGCGCCGGAACCCGTACGCCGACCGGGAGCGCGTCGAGCTGGAGCTGGCGCGCACGATCGGCGCCACACGGGTGATCTGGCTGCCCCGCGGTCTGACGCGCGACTACGACGGCTTCGGCACCCGGGGCCACGTCGACATGGTGGCGACCTTCGCCGACCCGGGCACGGTCCTGCTGCACGCCCAGCCGGATGCGGGCCACCCGGACCACCTGGTCGTGCCCCAGATCCGGCGAGCGCTCGAGCAGGCGACCGACGCGACGATCATCGAGTTGCCCGCCCCCTCGACGCTGTCGGACGACGGTGGACCGGTGGACTGGAACTACGTGAACCACGTCGTGGTGAACGGTGCCGTGATCGCCTGTGCGTTCGGCGACCCGGTCGCTGATGACCGCGCCAGGGGCATCCTCGCCGAGGCGTACCCGGGCCGACGGGTCCGCTCGATCGACGCGCGACAGGTGTTCGCACGGGGTGGTGGGCTGCACTGCATCACGCAGCAGCAACCGGTGGCCTGAACCAGAGCCGCGGTGTACAGCGGGTGCCGATCACCTGTACACCGCGGCCGGTCCACCCACTGCCGGCCCGTCGGTATGGTGCTCCGAACTGATCCGGGCACCGCTGCCCGGCCCCGAAGAGCAGGGAAGTCACATGGCATCACCGATCGCGGTCACCGCGCCGGCAGCACCGGTGCGCGGCGGGTCGCTGAAGCGGAGCCTCGGGCTCTGGGCGATCGTCGGACTCGGCCTCGGCTACATGACCCCGACGGTCGTGTTCGACACCTTCGGCATCGTGTCCGGGCAGACCGACGGCGCGGTGCCGAGCGCGTACCTCATCGCCCTGGTCATCATGGCGCTCACCGCGATCAGCTACGGGAAGATGGTGCGCGTCTACCCCGCCGCCGGTTCGGCGTACACGTACGTCCGGGAGTCGATGCACCCGAACCTCGGCTTCATGGTCGGCTGGGCGTCGCTGCTCGACTACCTGCTGCTGCCGATGGTGAACGCCCTGATCATCCGGCTCTACCTGGAGCAGGTGTTCCCGGGCCTGCCGCCGTGGGTGACCGTCGTCGTCTACACGGTGTTCGTGACGACGGTCATCTGCCTGTCGATGCGCGGGACGTCGAACCTCAACATGGTGCTGCTCATCGGTGCGGTCCTGGCGATGATCGCGTTCGTGGTCTTCACCGTCATCGAACTCACCCACGGTGCCGGTGCGGGCACGATCGTCAGCGCCGAGCCCTTCGTGCACGACGGCGTGACGATGTCGGCCCTGCTCACCGGTGCGACGGTGGTGTGCTTCTCGTTCATCGGCTTCGACGCCGTGACGATGTACACGGAAGAGGCGAAGTCGATCCGCATCATGCCGAAGGCGATCATGCTGACCGTCCTGCTCGGCGGGGCGATCTTCCTGGTCTCCGCCTACTTCGCCCAGCTCCGCTTCCCCACCAACGCACCGTTCGGCGAGTTCACCGACGACCCGCTCCCCCAGATCGGCCTGCTCGTCGGCGGTCCGGTGTTCCAGGCGGTCCTCGTGTCGGCCGGGTTCGTCGCCGCACTCGCCTCGGGGCTCGCGTCGCACGCCAGCGTCGCCCGCATGCTCATGGTGATGGGCCGGAACAACGTGCTGCCGAAGCGGGTCTTCGGCTACGTGCACCCCCGCACGCACACCCCGGTGTTCAACGTCGTCTTCGTCGGCGCGGTCACCCTGCTGGCGATGAGCTTCTCGCTCGACACGGTCGCCGCGTACATCAACTTCGGTGCCCTCGTCGCGTTCACGTTCGTCAACGCCACGGTCATCGTGCACTTCGCCGTGCGGCAGGGCCGTCGTCACACGGCGGGCGACCGCTGGAAGTACATCGTGCTGCCGGGCCTCGCGATGGTCCTGACCGGGGTGCTCTGGTCGCAGCTCCATGCCGACGCCCTGATCGCAGGAGGAGTGTGGGCCGCGATCGGGTTCGTCTACCTGCTCGTCATCACGAAGGGCTTCCGGGTCGCACCGAAGGGCTTCGACGAGAACCAGCCCGTCACCGGTGTGAACAAGCAGCTGACCGACCAGGCCTGACCGGCCACCACGAGAGCGACCAGGCCTGACCGGCCACCACGAGAGGACGCCATGTACGCCGTCACCGACCCCACCACGGGCACGACCCTCGAGACCTACCCGACCATCACGGACGCCGAGCTGCACGACGCCGTCGCGGTCGCCGACCGCGCGCACACCGAGTGGTCACGGACGACGACGGTCGCCGACCGTGCAGCCCTGCTCCACCGGGTCGCGGACCTGTACCGGGAGCGGCACGCCGAACTCGCCGCCACGATCGTGCGCGAGATGGCGAAGCCGATCGACCAGGCCGAGGGCGAGGTCGACTTCTGCGCCGACATCTACGACTACTACGCGGACCACGCGGAGGCGTTCCTGGCCGACCAGCCGATCACCCTGGCGGACGGGTCCGAGGGGTCCGCGTTCATCCGCAAGGCCTCCATCGGCGTCGTGCTCGGCATCATGCCGTGGAACTTCCCCGCGTACCAGATCGCACGGTTCGCCGGCCCGAACCTGGTCATCGGCAACACCGTCCTGCTCAAGCACGCACCGCAGTGCCCGGAGTCCGCCCTGGCCATCGAGCGGATCTTCCACGACGCCGGCTTCCCCGCCGGGGCCTACACGAACGTGTTCGCGACGAACGACCAGGTCGCCGACGTCATCGCCGACCCGCGCGTGCAGGGCGTCTCCTTGACCGGGTCCGCCCGCGCCGGTGCCGCCGTCGCCGAGATCGCGGGCCGGAACCTCACGAAGGTCGTGCTCGAGCTCGGTGGATCGGACCCCTTCATCGTGCTGTCCACCGACGACCTGGACGCCGTGGTCGAGTCTGCCGTCACCACCCGCCTCGAGGGCAACGGGCAGGTCTGCAACGCCCCGAAACGCTTCCTGGTGGTCGACAGCCTGTACGACGAGTTCCTGGCGAAGTTCACCGCGGCGATGTCGGCGGTCTCGCCGACCGATCCGTCCGTGCCGGGTGCCGAACTCGGCCCCCTGTCGTCACCGACCGCCGCGGACCGGCTGCAGGAGCAGCTCGCATCCGCCGTCGCGCAGGGTGCGACCGTCGTCACCGGCGGCGATCGCCAGGGCAACGCCTTCGTGCCGACGATCCTGACGGACGTCTCGCCGGACAACGACGCCTACCGCGAGGAGTTCTTCGGCCCCGTCGCCGCCGTGTACCGGGTCGCCGACGAGGACGCCGCCGTCGCACTCGCCAACGACACCCCGTACGGGCTCGGCTCGTACCTGTTCACCACCGACGCCGACCAGGCACTCCGGGTCGCCGACCGGCTCGAGGCCGGCATGGTCTACGTGAACGTCGTCGGCGCGGACAGCCCGGAGCTGCCGTTCGGTGGCGTCAAGGGCAGCGGCTTCGGCCGCGAGCTCGGCCCCCTGGGGGCCGACGAGTTCGTGAACAAGAAGCTGATCCGCATCGGCTGACGGACGCCCTGGACCCGGGTGACGACGGACGGGAGGCACGGTGCCAGCTGGCACCGCGCCTCCCGTCCGTCGGTCGCCGCTACTGCTGCGGGTCGGCGGGCTCGCCGCCGGAGTCCGTGTCGCTGTCCTGCTGCGGGTCCTCCGTCGCGTCGCCCGTGGGCGACCCGTCCGGCAGGTCCTCGGTGTACTGCTCCTGGTCCTTCGTGGGGTCGCTGGACCCGTTCGCTGCGTCACTCATGGCCCGGACGGTACGCGCGAGCGCCTGGGTACGTCAGCGCCTGGACACGGCACCCAGCCGTGACCCGATGAGACGGTTACCGCGCGGGAGCGGTCTGCGGAACGACCGCGAGGATCTCCTCCGCGACCTCGCGCCCGATGCGCACGGCACCGTCGACGTGCTGGTAGCCCTGCCCGGCAAGGTCGCTCGAGGCGAACCGGATCGGACCGACCGCGGCACGCTGGTCGGCGCCGTAGCGGACGAGCCCGCCCAGGTCGAAGCTCGCGGCGTAGGCGCCGCGCGTCCACTCCTCGGTGCCCCAGTCGCTCTCGTAGTAGACGACCGGCGACAGGGCCTCGTCGCCGTAGTAGTGCGCCAGCGAGGCGAGCACCCGGGCGCGCCGCTCCTCGGTCGACAGCGCGAACAGGTCGTCGGCGTGCTGGTCGGAGACGAACCCGACCAGGGTCCCCTGCTCGGAACCGTGCGAGGTGTTGTCGTACGCCTCGTGCACGACCTCGTACGGGCTGAACGCGGTGCCGGACAGACCCGCCGCACGCCAGAAGGGCCGGTCGTAGACGGCGTGCACCTTGATGACGAAGCCCATCGACAGGTGCTGGTGCAGCTGGTGCTGGCGTCGGGGCAGCGGCGGCTCGTACGAGATCCGCGAGTACAGGGGCGGCGGGACCGCGACGAGTGCCTGTCGGGCGTGCACCTCGATCCCGCCGTCGGCGAGTGCGACGACCCCCTCGTCGCTCCAACGCAGTGTCCGGACCGGGGCGTTCAGCTGGACGTCGTCACCGAGACGCTCGGCGAGCCGCTCGGACACCTGCTGCATGCCGCCGACGACCCGCTTGTCCAGGATGAAGTCCGCGTCGACCAGGTTGGTGAAGCTCCCGGCGGACGCCGCCATCAGCAGGGCCTGCAGTGCCGAGAACGCGTGCGCGGGCTTCGTGAGCATCGCGCCGGCGATGAACAGTTCGACGTTGTCGGTGGCGACACGGTCCGGGCTGAGCGTGTGCAGCCAGGCACGGAACGAGACCTCGTCGAGGGCGGCCGCGTCCGGGGTCTCCCAGGGGCGCGCCGGGTCGACCTTCGCGACGTACTCGTCGACGACGGCGACGAGCCGTTCGATCTCGTTCGCCGTGGCCTCGGGCAGCGGGAAGATGTCGCCGGTGTACTCGGTCCGGGTGCCGTCCGCGTCGATGTAGACACTCGAGCCCTCGCGGTACCGGTCGTACGTCTGCAGGCCGAGCTCGTCGAGGGTCTCGAGCAGTGCGGTCTGGTCGGGCGAGACCCACTGCCCGCCGATCTCCAGGCTCACCCCGTCGATGTCGTTCGTCCAGGTGCGGCCCCCCACCCGGTCGCGGGCCTCGAGCACCGCGACCCGCAGGCCGGCGGCCCGCAGGCGGTTCGCGGCGGTGAGACCGGCGACACCGGCTCCGATGACGACGACGTCCTTCTCGATCATCGAGCTGCTCCTTGTGCGGTCGTGGTGCTGTCGGTGTGCCGGAACGGGTCCGGGGTCAGCGTGTACATGGTCTCGAGGTACTCGGCGATGCCCTCGCCGCCGCCCTCGCGACCGAGGCCGGACTGCTTCACGCCGCCGAACGGTGCCGAGGCGTTCGACACGACCCCGGTGTTCAGCCCCAGCATGCCGGTCTCGAGCCGCTCCATCAGGCGCTGCCCGCGTGCCGGGTCGTCGGTGAACGCGTAGCCGACCAGACCGTACTCGGTGTCGTTCGCGGCGGCCACGGCCTCGTCCTCGGAGTGGAACGTGCGGATCGCGAGCACCGGCCCGAAGATCTCGTCGTCGAGGATCGCGCTGCCGGGCTGCACGTCGGTCAGGACCGTCGGCGCGTAGAAGGTGCCGGGCCCGTCGACCGGGTGTCCGCCGGTCCGGACCGTCGCTCCGCGCTCGACCGCGTCGGTGACCAGGCGGTGGGCCTTGTCCACGGCGCGGGCGTCGATGAGCGGCCCGATGGTGACGCCGTCCTCGGTCCCCCGGCCGACCCGCATCGCGGCGACCCGCTCGGTGACCCGGCGGGTGAACTCGTCGGCGACGTCCTCGTGCACCAGGAACCGGTTCGCGGCGGTGCAGGCCTGGCCGGTGTTCCGGAACTTCGCGGCGAGGGCGCCCTCCACCGCCAGGTCGAGGTCGGCGTCGGCGAACACCAGGAACGGGGCGTTGCCCCCGAGTTCCATGCTCGTCCGGAGCACGTTCTGTGCCGCCTGACCGAGCAGCGTGCGTCCGACCGGCGTGGACCCCGTGAAGGACAGCTTGCGCAGGCGGCGATCGGCGATCACGGGCGCGGAGACGGCGGCGGCCCGGGTGGTCGGGACGACGTTGACGACGCCCGCGGGCACACCGGCCTCGACGAGCAGGTCGGCGAACAGCAGGGTGGTCAGCGGCGTCAGCTCGGCCGGCTTCACGACGACGGTGCAGCCGGCGGCGAGCGCCGGTGCGATCTTGCGGGTCGCCATCGCCAACGGGAAGTTCCACGGCGTGATCAGGAACGCGGGTCCGACGGGCTTGTGCGAGACGGTGGCGCGGCCGGTCCCTTCCGGGTTGGTGCCGTACGAACCGCCGATCCGGACCGCTTCCTCCGAGAACCAGCGGAGGAACTCGCCGCCGTACGCGACCTCGCCGCGGGCCTCGGCCAGGGGCTTGCCCATCTCCAGCGTCATCAGGAGCGCGAAGTCCCCGCGTCGCTCCTGCAGCAGGTCGAAGGCGCGGCGCAGCACCTCGGCGCGCTGCCGCGGCGGCGTCGCCGCCCACCCGTGCCCTGCGGCGACGGCGGCGTCGAGCGCCTTCCGGCCGTCCTCGGGTGAGGCGTCGGCGAGGTGCAGGAGTGTTCCGCCGGTCGCAGGGTCGACCACGGCGAAGGTCGCGTCTTCGGCCGCCGGCCGCCAGACACCGTCGACCAGGAGGCCCGTGGGGACGCGGTCGAGCACCGCCTGTTCGGCGGCTGGTCCGGTCGCGTCGGGGACGGTGGGCCACGCGGTCGCGGGGATCGTCGCGCTCACGACGCGGCCAGCCCGTCGAGGACGACGGTCAGGCCGTCGCGGAGCAGGTCGTCGTCGATCGACAGCGGCGGCAGGAAGCGCACGACGTTGCCGTACGTGCCGGCCGTGAGCGCGATGACCCCGTGCTCGAACGCGTACCGCACCACCCGTCCGGTGAGGCCTGGGTCGGGATCACCGGTGGCGGGGTCGACGAGTTCCATCGCGACCATGGCACCGCGGCCGCGGACGTCGCCGATGCGGGGGTCGTCGGCCTGGGCGCTGCGCAGGGCGTCGAGCAGGACCGTGCCGATGGCCCCGGCGCGTTCGACGAGTCCGTCGTGCTCGAAGGCGTCGATGGCCGCGAGTGCTGCGGCGCAGGCGATCGGGTTGCCGCCGTACGTCCCGCCGAGGCCGCCGACGTGGGCCGAGTCCATGATCGCCGCACGCCCGGTCACACCGGACAACGGGAGTCCGCCCGCCATCCCCTTCGCGGTCGTGACGACGTCGGGCACGATCCCCTCGTGCTCGCTGGCGAACATCGCGCCGGTGCGGGCGAACCCGGTCTGCACCTCGTCCGCGATGAACACGACGCCGTTGGCGGTCGTCCACTCGGACAGTGCGGTGAGGAACCCCGGTGCCGGGACGACGAAGCCGCCCTCACCCTGGATCGGTTCGATCAGGACCGCGGCGGTGTTCTCGGCGCCGACCTGCTTCTCGATCTGGCTGATCGCACGCTTCGCCGCCTCTGTGCCCGACAGCCCGTCGTGGAACGGGTACGACATCGGGACGCGGTAGACCTCGGGTGCGAACGGCCCGAAGCCGTTCTTGTAGGGCTGGTTCTTCGCGGTCAGCGCCATCGTCAGGTTCGTGCGGCCGTGGTAGGCGTGGTCGAAGACGACGACGGCCTGCCGACCGGTGTGCTTCCGGGCGATCTTGACGGCGTTCTCGACGGCCTCGGCACCCGAGTTGAACAGGGCAGTCCGCTTCTCGTGGTCGCCGGGGGTCAGACGGTTGAGCGCCTCGGCGACGGCGACGTACCCGTCGTAGGCGGCGATGGTGAAGCACGTGTGCGTGAAGGCGGCGACCTGTTCAGTGACGGCGGCGACCACGCCGGGGTGGGCGTTGCCCACCGAGGTCACGGCGATCCCGGACCCGAGGTCGACGAAGGAGTTGCCGTCGGCGTCGACCACCACGCCGCCACCGGCCGCGACGACCGCGATGGGCACGGCGACGCCGACCCCGGCCGCGACGGCGCCGGCCTTCCGGGCGAGCAGCTCCTGCGATCGCGGACCCGGCACGGCGGTGACGAGCCGCCGTTCCTGGGGCAGCGACGGGCCGCCGGTGGTCGCTCGGGTCGCGGACGCTGCGGTGGAGGACATGCCGCGATGGTAGGAGTCACCGCCGTGTCCTCCCACTGTCCACGGCGTACATCGACCCCCGGATGGATCGACCCGGTGGATAGGGTGACGGCATGCCCGCAACGCTGCGCTCCCTGCTGCACCGGCGTGAACTCCACCTGCGCCCGCTCACCGACGCGGACGAGCACGCCCTCGACGCCCCGCTCTCCTGGCTGCACAGCTCGGACCTCGAGGACCCGACCCCGTTCCTCGCCGAGGGTCAGGGGCTGCTCACCACCGGCACGCAGTTCGGCGCCGAGGCCGAGGTGCGTGACGACGTCGCCGAGGCCTACGTCCGGCGGCTCGTCGACGGCGGTGTCGTGGCGCTCGGTTTCGGCACCGAGGTGGTCCGCGCCGGCACCCCCGACGCCCTGGTCGCCGCCTGCACCCGGCACGGACTGCCGCTGTTCGAGGTGCCCTACGAGACCTCCTTCATCGCGGTCGCGCAGGCCAACGCCGAAGCGGTCGCGCGGGACGCCAACGCCCGGGGCGCCTGGGCCCTCGCCGCGCAGCGTGCCATCTCGCTCGCCGCGATGCGACCGGACGGACTCGGCGCGACCATCGCCGAGCTGTCCCGGCAGCTCGACGGGTGGGTCGGCCTGTTCGACGTCTCCGGGCGGCTCGACCGCGGACACCCCGCCGACGGTCTCCCCGCCGCGGACCTCGACCTCCTGCGGACCGAGGCGCTGCGGCTGCTGCGCTCCGGCCAGCGGGCCAGCCTGCCGGTCGCCACGGACCGGGGCGTCGGGTACACCCTGCAGACGCTCGGCAGCGGCGGGCACCTGAGCGGCGTGCTCGCGATCGCGAACGGCGGAGCCCTCGACCGGGCCGGACGCGAGGTCGTCACGGCCGTCATCGCCCTGGCCGGCCTCGCACTGCAGCAGAACCGCGAGCTCGCCCGTGCCCGGGGACTCCTGCGCACCGGACTCCTGACCATGCTGTCGGTCGGCGAACCCGAGGTGGTGCAGGCGACGTCCCGCGAGGTGTGGGGGCCACTGCCCGCCGAACCCGTCCGGATCGCGGCCGTCGACGTTCCCGACCACGACCTCGACACCGTGGTGGACCTGCTCGAACTCTGGGTGCAGGACCGTCCGGGGCGCCTGTTCTTCGCGGTCGACGACGCCGTGTTCCTCTGCGTGAACGCGGACGACACCGGGATCGTCGGTGCACTCGTCGACCGCTTCGACCTGCGCGCCGGCCTGTCCGACGGTGCCGCGTACCGGTCGTTCGGACGCGCCCGCACCGAGGCCGTGCAGGCACTCGACCGACGCCGTGAAGGACGCCCGGGCACCACCGAGTTCGGTGACCTGGCCCGAGAGGGGGTGCTCGCCCACCTCGCCCACGTCGACGTGGACGCCGGTGCCGTCGCCCGCGCCTTCCTCGCGCCCCTGCTCGACCACGACCGCACCGCCGGCACCGAACTCACGGGCACCGTACGGACTTGGCTGCAGGAGGACTGCGAGTACGACCGCACCGCACGGGTCCTCGGCATCCACCGGCACACCGCCCGCGCCCGGGTCGAGCACGCCGGTCGACTCCTCGACCGTGACCTCTCCGTCTTCTCGACGCGGGCCGACCTCTGGGCGGCCTTCGTGGTCGAGGGCGCGTGACGCGCGGATACCGTGGGACGATGCCGACGACACCGGCCCGCCGGCGCCTGAGCCCGGCCGAACGCGAGGCGCAGATCAGCGCCGCCGCGATCGACGTCGCCCGCGCCGAGGGACTCGCGGCCGTCACCCTCCGCGGTGTCGCCGCAGTGATCGGGGTCGCGCCCTCGCTCGTCGCCCACTACCGCCCGAGCATGGAGGACCTGGTCGGCGAGACGTTCCGCACCGTCGCGGACGCCGAGGTCGCCGAGGTCCGCGCGATCGTCGCCGCTGCGCCCGACCCCGTCTCCGGCCTCCGCACCCTGCTCGGCTGCATCGCCGATCCCGCCCGCGACGACGTCGCCACCCTGTGGGCCGACGCGTGGAGCATCGGCCGCACGAACGCGGCACTGGCGACCGCGGCACGGGACGTCATGGACGACTGGCAGCTCCTCGCGACCACGGTCGTCGTCGACGGGGTCCGCGCGGGTGTGCTGCACACCGACGACCCGGACGGCGTCGGACGCCTGCTCTTCGCGCTCGTCGACGCCACCAACGGGTACGCCCTGGTCGACTACCTCGACCGCCCGACCCGCGAGGCCCTGGTCCGCACGACGATCGCGCGAGCGGTGAGCCTGGACGGGTCAGCCCTGTCGGGGTGACACCCGCCGCAGCGCCATCGACCGCAGTGCCACCCACTGCAGCAGCATGATCGTCTTGCCGTCGGCGATCCGACCGTCCGCCACCATCGCGAGCGCCTCGTCGAGCTGCACCTCGAGCACCTCGATGTCCTCACCCTCGTCCTCGACGCCGCCACCGGCTTCGACCCGGTCAGCCGGCGTGTACGCGCCGAGGTAGAAGTGGACCCGCTCGGTGACCGAACCGGGGCTCATGAACACGTCGCCCAGGTGCTCGAGCACGCCGAGCCGGATGCCGAGCTCCTCGGCGGCTTCACGCCGGACCGCGGTCTCGGGGTCGTCCTCGTCGAGCAGTCCCGCCGCGGCCTCGATCAACATGCCGTCCGGGTGTCCGTTCACGTACGCCGGCCACCGGAACTGCCGCGTGAGCAGGACGGTGCCGCGCTCGGCGTCGTACGGCAGCACCGTCGCGCCGTTCCCGCGGTCGTAGGTCTCGCGCTGCTGCCGGTCCCACCGACCGTCGCGGCGCCGGACGTCGAGGGTCGTACGACGGAGCACGTGCCACCCGTTCGACACCACCTCGACGTCCCGCACGACGACGTCGGGATTGCGGTCGAGGGCACGGCCCACGGCGTCGAGGCCCGTCCGCCCACGGTCGTCGGGGACGTCCACTCCGGGACGCTGGACGGTGGTGCGTTCGTCGGTCACCCGGTCACCGTAGCGGGGCACCTCGGCAGGACCCCGTCCGCTCGGTACGCTCGACGTGCCGCACCAGGGAGCGGCAGAGGACGGTGCAGCATGACCAGGACGTTCATCCTCCGACGACCGGACCGACCGCAGGTGGTCACCGTGTCCTTCGTGCTGTGGCTGGTGTGGGTGGCAGCTTGCGTCGCCGCCACGGTGCTCCAGTTCTTCGCGACGGACGCGGCGGTCGGCCAGGCGCCGGTCCTCGCCGGGATCGTCGCCCTGGTGCTCTGGGCCCTGGTGACGTGGGCGGTGTTCCGGATGGCCGCGGGCTCCCGCGTCGCGCGCACCGTGCTCGTCGTCGTCGCGGCCTTCCGCGCGCTCCTGAGCGTCACCGGCGGCGAACTCGCGGTCCTGACGATCGCGCTGTCGGTCGTCGCCGCGGTCCTGCTCTTCCTGCCCAGCGCGCGCCCGTTCTTCGCTCCGCAGCAGACCCGCAGAACCGACCACGGGTTCGACGGAACCGGCGTGTCGGGGCCGAGCCGTGCCTCCAGGCCGGATGCCGACCACACGACGGAGGCCGACCGGGCCTGACAGCCAGGAACCGCGGACGACTCCGAGGAAGACCCCGGAGGAACAGGAAAGGCCCCGGATTCCTCCGGGGCCTTTCCTGTTCTCGCCTGGTGCGCGAGGGGGGACTTGAACCCCCACGCCGTTTCCAGCACACGGACCTGAACCGTGCGCGTCTACCAATTCCGCCACTCGCGCCAGCCCCGAAACACTACCACGCACAGACGGGTGTCAACGCCAACCACTACCATGCAGTGGTTGACGACCGACGACACGGGAGACGCATGGGCCTGCTGGACAACTTCGAGCGAGGGTTGGAACGCGCCGTCAACGGCGCGTTCGCCAAGACCTTCCGCTCCGGGGTGCAGCCCGTCGAGATCTCGAGCGCCCTGCGGCGCGAGCTCGACACGAAGGCCGCGGTGGTCTCCCGGGAACGCATCCTCGTGCCGAACGAGTTCACCGTGCGCCTGGCGCCGCCGGACTGCACGCGCATGAACGACGTCGGTCGCCCACTCATCGACGAACTGACCCAGATGGTGCACCAACACGCCGTCGCGCAGAACTACTCGTTCTCCGGCCCGGTCACCATCCGGCTGCAGCAGGACGGCACGCTCTCGACGGGCATCCTGCAGGTCGACTCCACCACCGTCCAACGCGACGTGGCCTGGATCCCGGTGCTCGACATCGGCTCGCAGCGACACCGACTGCACCGCGGGCGCACGGTGATCGGGCGCGGCAGCGACGCGGACATCACCATCGCGGACACCGGGACGAGCCGGAAGCACGTCGAGGTGCTGTGGGACGGCAAGCACGCCCAGGCCACCGATCTCGGCTCGACGAACGGCTCGAAACTCAACGGTCAGCACTTCCAGCAGGCGATCGTCGAGCCGGACTCCACCATCGAGATCGGTCGTACCCGTATGGTGTTCCGGGTGATCCCGGAGAACGACGGAGGTGCTCGATGACCACAGGCCTGACCCTGCTCGTCCTGCGCTTCGCGTTCCTCGCGGTGCTCTGGCTGTTCGTCTTCGTGATCGTGTTCGCCCTGCGCAGCGATCTCTTCGGTCAGCGCGTGCGCACGATCCCGACCGATCCCAAGTCGGCGCCGTCCGGACCGAGCACCCCCACCGTCCCCGCTGCGGCGGCCCCCGGCCCCGCCTCGAGCGGTGCGTTCACCGACGTGATCGGGCAACCCGGTGGTGCGCAGCGTGCCTCCTCGCCGGCCGCGGCCCGACTGGTCATCACCGAGGGTGCGCGCGAGGGCATGGAGATGCCGCTGGGTGGCGGCCCCATCACGATCGGGCGTTCGAGCGAGTCGAACGTCGTGATCCGTGACGACTACACCTCGACCAACCACGCCCGCCTCGACCTCCGCGCCGACGGCTGGCTCCTCACCGACCTCGAGTCCACGAACGGCACCTTCGTCAACGGTCAGAAGGTGAGCGCTCCCGTCCTCGTGGCAGAGGGCACGCCCATCACGATCGGGACGACGACGTTCGAGCTGCGGCGGTAACCCGGCATGACCGCTCGCACGCTGAGCGCTGCTGTGTCCCACGTGGGGCGCATCCGCGCGAACAACCAGGACTCCGGCTACGCCGGGGCGCACCTGTTCGCGGTGGCGGACGGCATGGGCGGCCATGCCGGCGGTGACGTCGCCTCGGCGATCGCGATCCGACGGATCCGCGAGGTCGACCGCGAGTTCCCGTCGGCGCACGACGCCGAGTTCGCGCTGCAGTCGGCACTCATCGCCGCCAACCAGCTGATCACCGAGACCGTGTTCGAGCACCAGGAGCTCACCGGCATGGGCACCACGGTGTCCGCGATGATCCGCGTCGGCGAGCAGATCGCGATCGCGCACATCGGCGACTCCCGCATCTACCGTCACCGCGACGGCGAGCTGCAGCAGATCACGTCCGACCACACCTTCGTCCAGCGGCTCGTCGACAGCGGTCGGATCACGCCGGAGGAAGCCGCGGTCCACCCGCGTCGCTCCGTGCTGATGCGCGTGCTCGGCGACGTCGACGCCGCACCCGAGGTCGACACGGCGATCATGGACATCCAGCCGGGCGACCGCTGGCTGCTCTGCTCCGACGGCCTGTCCTCGTACCTGGCCGAAGAGCGCATCCGTCACGCCCTGGCGTCGAACATGGACGCCAACCAGGTCACGCAGCGCCTGGTGAAGGAGACGCTGGACCACGGCGCCCCCGACAACGTCACCGTCGTGGTGATGGACGTCACGGACACCGAACCCGAAGACGACGACGACGCGGCCACCACCGTCGGCTCCGCCGCGGCACCGCTCACCTTCGAGGCGTCGACCGGCCGCAAGCCGATCCGCCTCCCCACGATCCTGCTGCACCCGCTCAAGGTCACCACCGCGCCCGAGGACTCGCACTTCGAGCCGGAGTCCGACCAGTTCTTCGCCGAGCTCATCGCCGAGGACCGTCGGCGCCGCATCCGCCGTCGGGTGTCCTGGACCGTCGCGCTCGTGGTCGCGGTCGCCGTGCTCGTCGGCGCGGTGTTCGTCGGCTGGCGGATCACGCAGGACCACTACTACGTCGGCACCGACCGCGGCACCGTCGCGATCTACAAGGGCGTGCAGCAGTCGATCGGTCCGTTGGCCTTGTCGGACGTGTACGAGGACACCGACATCACGGTCTCGTCGCTGCCGGACTACACCCGCGAGAACGTCCGCTCGACGATCAACGCGCAGTCGCTCACCGACGCCCGTGACATCGTCGACCGCCTGCGCAAGGCCGCCGCGACCGGCGAGGACCAGGCCGGCACCGGGGGGGACGGCGCCGCGAGTTCGTCACCGTCGCCCTCGCCGACCCGTTCGCCGTCGCCGAGCCCGACGCGGAGCCCGCGATGAGCAACGCCACGGCCGCCCAGTCCTTCACCCAGGCGATCACGATCAAGCTCCGGGAGCCCGCACGCGCGCGGAACCTCGAGCTCTTCCTGCTCGTCATCGCGTGCGGCATCTGCGCGGGAGCGATGGTGCTGGTGCAGCTCGGCACCAAGGGCCGACTGTTCGACCAGTCGGTGCTCTGGGTCGGCGGTGGCATCCTCGGCCTCGCGCTGGTCATGCACGTCGTGCTGCGGGTCGTGGCCAAGAACGCCGACCCGTTCATCCTGCCGATCGCGCTCGTCCTGAACGGCATCGGCATCGCCGAGATCTACCGCATCGACGTCCACAACGGCCTGTCCGGCTGGGACGCCATCGGCGTGAAGCAGATCGTCTGGACGATGCTCGCGATGGTCCTGGCGATCATCACGCTCGTCGCCGTCCGAAACCACCGGTTCCTGCAGCGGTACCGCTACATCTTCATGGCGCTGACGATCGTCCTGCTGCTCCTGCCGATGCTGCCGGGCATCGGCACGAACATCGGTGGTGCGCGGGTCTGGATCAAGATCGGCCCGTTCTCGTTCCAGCCCGGTGAGCTCGCGAAGATCACCATGGCGCTGTTCTTCGCTGGGTACCTCGTCACCGCACGCGACTCGCTGTCGATCGTCGGCAAGAAGTTCCTCGGCATGACGTTCCCGCGTGCCCGCGACCTCGGCCCGATCCTGGTGATGTGGGGCGCGGCGATGGCCGTCCTCGTGTTCCAGCGTGACCTCGGTACCGCCCTGCTCTACTTCGGCCTGTTCCTCGTGATGATCTACGTCGCCACGGCACGGATCAGCTGGGTCGCGATCGGTCTCACGCTGTTCATCGGTGGCGCCCTCGTCGCGCAGAGCGTCCTGGAGTACGTGCGCGGCCGCTTCGAACAGTGGCTCGACCCGTTCAACCAAGAGGTCTTCAGCCGCGACACCCAGGCGAGCTACCAGCTCGTGCAGGGCCTGTTCGGGTTCGCGAACGGCGGGATCACCGGCACGGGGCTCGGGCAGGGCCGGCCGTACATCACGCCGGTCGCCAACGCCGACTACATCGTCGCGTCGCTCGGTGAAGAGCTCGGACTGATCGGCGTGTTCGCGATCCTCGCCCTCTTCATCGTGTTCGCGTCGCGGGGCATCCGTGTCGGGTTCATGGCGCAGGACGACTTCGGCAAGCTGCTCGGTGTCGGCTTCGGCTTCATCATCGCCCTGCAGGTGTTCGTCGTCGTCGGCGGCATCACCCGGATCATCCCGGTGACCGGTCTGACCACGCCGTTCATGGCCGCCGGTGGTTCCTCGCTCATCGCCAACTGGATCATCGCCGCGATGCTGCTGCGCCTCACCGATTCCATCCCAGCCGAACAACGCGTCCAGCAGGGCGCGATCCCCGCCGCGAGCGGGCGGTCTGCGCGCGCGACCAGGAAGGAGCGTCGTCGATGAACCGACAGCTCCGCGGTGTCTCGACCGTCATCGTGCTCATGTTCGTCGCACTCTTCGTGTCGACGACGTCGATCCAGTTCTTCGCGGCCGACTCGTTGCGCGCCGACTCCCGGAACTCTCGAACCATCTTGGACAGTTACTCGACCAAGCGTGGCGCGATCCTCGTCGACGGCAGCCCGATCGCCGAGTCGACCCCGGTGGACGACCAGTACCAGTACCAGCGGAAGTACACGAACGGCGACCTCTACTCCGCGGTCACCGGGTACTTCACGATCGGGCAGGGCAACACCGGCATCGAGAGCGCGGAGAACACCGTGCTCTCGGGCAACTCGGACGCCTCGTTCTTCCAGAACCTCAACTCGATCCTCACCGGCCAGGACGTCCAGGGCGACAACGTCAACCTGACCATCGACCCGGACGTGCAGCAGGCCGCGTACGACGCGCTCGGCACCAACAGCGGTGCGGTCGTCGCGATCCAGCCGAAGACCGGCAAGATCCTCGCGATGGTGTCGAAGCCGAGCTACGACCCGAACTCGCTCACCTCGCACGACACCGCCGAGGTCAAACGGCAGTACGACGCGCTGCTCGGGGCCGACACCGCCCCGCTGCAGAACCGTGCCATCGGCGGCGACCTGTACACCCCCGGATCGGTGTTCAAGCTCGTGGTGGCGTCGGCGGCGCTCGAGGGTGGCAAGTACAACCTCGACTCCACGTTCCCGAACCCGTCGCGACTGCAGCTGCCCGGTACGAGCTCGTACATCAACAACGCCGAGGGCGGCACCTGCGGCGGCGGCGACAAGGTCAAGCTCCGCACGGCCATCCAGTACTCGTGCAACATCCCCTTCGCCGAACTCGGCCAGAAGCTCGGGTACGACGCCATCAAGAGCATGGCCGACAAGTACGGCTTCGGCGACGCGATCGAGATCCCGATGGCGGCGACCGCCAGCCAGTACCCCGGCGTCGACTCGACGGCCCAGCTCATGCTGAGCGCCTTCGGCCAGGCGAGCGTGCGGGTCTCCCCGCTGCAGATGGCGATGGTGTCGGCCGGCATCGCGAACGGCGGCAAGGTCATGCAGCCCTCGCTCGTCGACTCGATCACCACCAGCGACCTGAAGACGGTCGAGTCCTTCTCCCCGAAGCAGTACAGTGATCCGCTGTCGTCCTCCGAGTCCGCTGACCTCACCGAGGCCATGCAGAGCGTCGTGAGCGCGGGGACCGGTACCAATGCCAAGATCGACGGTGTCGACGTCGCCGGCAAGACCGGCACGGCCGAAGGTGGCACCGGCAATCCCTACACGCTCTGGTTCACGGGGTTCGCCCCCGCCAAGGACCCGGAAGTCGCCGTCGCGGTCGTCGTCGGCAACGGCGGCGGGCTCGGGCAGTCCGGAGTCGGCAACACGGTCGCGGCCCCGGTCGCGAAGAAAGTCATGGAGGCGGTGCTGAACAAATGAGACCCACCAGCGGACTCACCTTCGGTGGGCGGTACCAGCTCTCCTCCCGGGTCGCCATCGGCGGCATGGGCGAGGTGTGGCAGGCGACCGACCTCGTCATCGGCCGGACCGTCGCGCTCAAGATCCTCAAGGACGAGTACCTCGGTGACCCCGGCTTCCTCGAGCGCTTCCGCGCCGAGGCCCGGCACGCCGCCCTCGTCAACCACGAGGGCATCGCCAACGTCTTCGACTACGGCGAGGAGGACGGCAGTGCCTACCTCGTGATGGAGCTCGTCCCCGGCGAGGCCTTGTCGACCATGATCGAGCGTGAGCACACGCTCCCGGTCGACAAGGTGCTCGACATCGTCGCGCAGACCGCGAACGCCCTGCAGGCCGCGCACGCGGTCGGCCTGGTGCACCGCGACATCAAGCCCGGCAACCTCCTCATCACGCCCGACGGTCGCGTCAAGATCACCGACTTCGGCATCGCCCGCATCGCCGACCAGGTCCCGCTCACCGCGACCGGTCAGGTGATGGGCACGGTGCAGTACCTGTCGCCCGAGCAGGCGAGCGGCCACCCCGCCTCGCCGTCGACCGACATCTACTCGCTCGGCATCGTCGCGTACGAAGCCCTGGCGGGTCGTCGTCCGTTCACGGGTGAGTCGCAGGTCGCGATCGCGATGGCGCACATCAACGAGCAGCCGCCGCCGCTGCCCGGGGACATCCCCGAGCCGGTCTCGGCCCTGGTCATCTCGTGCATCGCGAAGAAGCCGGCCGACCGTCCCGCGACGGCCGCGAACCTCGCCCGCGCCGCACAGGCGCTGCGTCGTGGTGACGTCGCCGCGGCCACCGTGGCCGTCCCCGCGATCGCGCAGAACGGCACCGTCGCGTTCAACCCGCCCCAGGGCCAGGGGAACGACGCAGCGACCGCACTCATCGGCACCCAGGCCGGAGCGATGGCCGGCGGACCGGGCACCCCCCGCTCGCCCGTCTCCGACGAGCCCGAGGAACCGAAGAAGAAGCGCGCCTGGATCTGGTGGGTCGTCGGCATCATCGTCGTGCTCGCCATCGCCGGCGGCGCCGCGTACGCCCTGAACGCGAACAACGCCCCGGAACCCGAGCCCACGAAGTCCTCGAGCACGCCGAAGGCGACCCGCACGCCCACGCAGACCCCGTCCCCCGAGCCGACCGAGACCCGCGTCACGGTCTCGGCGGCCGACTACCAGGGGCAGAACGCCGAGCAGGTCGCGAACCAGCTCCGCGCCCAGGGCCTGCAGGCCGAGGTCGTCGCCGGGTCGAACGCGACGTCGTCCGACCAGGTCGGCACCGTCGAGTCCCTCAGCCCCGAGGGCAGCCTGGCTCCCGGCACGCTCGTCACCGTCAAGGCGTTCGGCGACGTGCTGACCGCACCGGCGCCCGAGCGTGCCACCGGTGGGACCGTCAGCGAGTCCGGGCGCGTGACCTTCAGCTGGCCCGCGTACACGAGCTGCCCTGCCGGGTACTCGGACGTGAGCTACACGTACACGATCGACAACGGCACGGTCCCCTCGAACGGCAGCAGCTCCGGTTCCACCTCGGGCACCGCGGTGACCGTCGCCGGCGCCCAGTACGGCAAGGTGACCCTGTCGTACAAGGTGACCTGCAAGTCGCCGCAGTCCGATTCCTCGGTGGTCTCCGCCTCCTCGCCCGGCGCCCAGGTCGAGTGGGCCGAGCCCACGGACCAGGAAACGACCAACCCGGACGACGGGATCAACCCCACCGAGACCCCGCAAGACGACCTGTGAACGCCCCCCGGACGGGGACTGTCGACACCGTTCGGTAACGGTTCGGTCGACCCCTCCGTGACCAGCGTCTCACCAGGTGGTGCTGCCGTACACTAGCCCGGACGAACAGACGGAGGAGTACGTGCCAGAAGGTGTGACCGCGGGGATCACGCTCCTCGCCAATCGCTACGAGATCGGTGACGTCATCGGTCGGGGCGGCATGGCGACCGTGCACCTCGGCAACGACACCCGCCTCGGCCGCAAGGTCGCGGTGAAGCTCCTCAAGCCGAGCCTCGCCAACGACCCGGCCTTCCGCACGCGGTTCCGGCAGGAAGCCCAGGCCGCTGCACGCATGGCGCACCCCACCGTCGTCCGCGTGTACGACGCCGGCGAAGAGACGGTGTCCGAGCCGTCGGGCGCCGAGGTACAGGTCCCCTTCATCGTCATGGAGTACGTCGAGGGCCGTCCGCTCTCCGACATCATCGCCGAGGGCGCCGTCGCCCCGGACGAAGCCGTGCGCATCACCGAGGGCATCCTCACCGCGCTCGAGTACTCGCACCGTGCCGGCGTGGTCCACCGCGACATCAAGCCCGCGAACGTCATGGTGACCCACAGTGGGCAGGTCAAGGTCATGGACTTCGGCATCGCCCGGGCCATCACCGACACCTCGGCGACGGTCGCGCAGACCACGTCGATCCTGGGCACCGCCTCGTACTTCTCGCCGGAGCAGGCCCGCGGCGAGACCGTCGACGCCCGCACCGACCTCTACTCCACCGGTGTCGTGCTCTTCGAGCTCCTCACCGGTCGCGCACCGTTCCTCGGGGACACCCCGGTGGCGGTCGCCTACCAGCACGTCAGCGAGCAGCCGGTCGCACCGTCGACGATCTCGCCCGACGTGTCCCCGGCCCTCGACGCCGTGACCCTGCACGCCCTGGTCAAGGACCGCACGCGCCGGTTCCAGAACGCGGCCGAGTTCCGCTCCGACCTGCAGCAGGCTGCAGCCGGCCGGGTGCCCGCGTCCACGAAGAAGCAGCAGCAGAACGCGGCGAACGACGCCTCGACCGTGCTCTTCGGCGTCGACCCCCGGACCACGACCAACGCCGCATCAGCGTTCCGCGAGCTCGACGACGACACCGCCGAGCACCGACCGCAGCGGACGCAGAACCGCCCCCCGGTCGCGTGGATCTGGGTCGGCATCCTGCTCACCGTCGCGGTCATCGTCGCCGTGGTGTTCTTCGTCGCGAACCTGCAGCCGGGCAAGCCGCCGGTGTCGTCCTCGGTCAGCGTGCCGAACGTCGCGGGCTCGACCTACAGCGCCGCGGCCAGTGCCATCGAGAAGAAGTCCCTCAAGCCCGTCAAGGTCGAGGAGAACTCCGACAGCGTCGACAAGGGCACGGTCATCCGGACGGACCCGGGCTCCGGGGTGAACGTCGGACGCAACCAGAACGTCAACGTCGTGGTCTCGCTCGGGCCGGAACGCGTCCCCGTGCCCGAGCTCAACGGGCAATCGCAAGCGGCAGCGCAACAGTCCCTGGACGACGCCGGATTCCGTCTCGGCGCGATCTCGAGCGACTACTCCGCCGACGTCCCCGAAGGCACCGTGCTGAGCTCCGACCCGGAATCGGGTTCCCTGCACACCAAGGGCATCGTGATCAACCTGACGATCTCCAACGGCAAGGTGCAGCTGCCCGACGTCACGCAGCAGCAGTACTCGGCGGCGAAGGCCACCGTCGAGCAGCTCGGGCTCACCGTGAACCCGGCGCCGTTGTACTCGTGCACCGGCGGGCTCGTCACCCAGCAGGACACCCCTGCCGGCGACGTCGCCCAGGGCAGTGCCGTCACGCTCACCTACTGCGCACGCTCCGCGGCGCCGTCGAAGGCCCCGACCTCGAACAACGACAGCGGCGGCAACAACGGGAACGACGACCGCGGTGACGACCAGGGTGACGACGGCCGCTGAGCCGACCGCTCTGCTGACGCGACCGTCCTGACGGACGGGTGACGGGCCTCCAGTCCGTTCTCAGTGCCGACAAGCACGTCTGCTCGCCGCCGCCTGTCCTCAGTTGGCCACGCCGGCCTGGAGGCCCGGCGCACGGCCGC
This sequence comes from Curtobacterium sp. ME12, assembly GCF_903970855.1. Classification (NCBI taxonomy): domain Bacteria; kingdom Bacillati; phylum Actinomycetota; class Actinomycetes; order Micrococcales; family Microbacteriaceae; genus Curtobacterium; species Curtobacterium sp. ME12. Next base: position 27,305 of record NZ_CAJCKD010000001.1, on the reverse strand, counting down.
CTTCAAACGCTGGTCATGCAGACGGCCCGGTCCAGTGCCCAGGAGATGCCGTCGTGTCGGCACGACGCCCCGGAACGCACGAGACGCCCCCGGATCCGGAGGCGTCTCGATGACACGACGGCGTCTGCCGCCCGGGTGCGTTCGTCAGGCGCGGTGGGCCGCGATGAGCGGGCCGAGGTCGGCGGCGCGCTCGGCGGCTCCGGTCAGCCCGGTGGTCTCGAGCCAGTTGCCCACCATGCGGTAGCCACCCTCGGTCAAGACCGACTCCGGGTGGAACTGCACGCCGAACACGGGGTGCGCGCGGTGCTGGACGCCCATGATGACACCGCCCTCGGTCCGTGCGGTCACGGTGAGCTCGTCGGGGACGGTGCCGTCGACGATCGCGAGCGAGTGGTACCGCGTGGCCGTGAAGGGGTGCGGGACGCCGGCGAAGAGCGCGCTGTCGTCGTGGTCGACCTCGGAGGTCTTGCCGTGCATGAGCTCCTCGGCGTGCGTGACCGTGGCACCGAGTGCCTCCGCGATGGCCTGGTGCCCCAGGCAGACGCCGAGCAGCGGGGTCTCGGCAGCGATGGCCGCGTGCACCGTGGGGATCGAGACGCCGGCGGCGGCCGGTGTCCCGGGACCGGGCGACAGGAGGACGCCGTCGTACTCCGCGATGCGGTCGGCGATCTCGGACTCGGGGAAGGCGTCGTTGCGCACGACGTCGGTCTCGGCGCCGAGCTGCTGCACGTACCCGTTGAGCGTGTAGACGAAGCTGTCGTAGTTGTCGACGACGAGGATCCTGGTCATGGCGGTTCACCGTACTCGTGGGGGATGTGTGCGGCGGTCCGCGGGCCGATCCACACACGTGGTCACGGTAGGATACCGGCCATGGCCAAGGACAAGGACCGCACCAAGCCCGCCCGGACGACCCGAGCTGACTCGGTCGACACCGCGGGGGACGCCCCGAACCCGGTGTGGTTCAAGCCGGTCATGTTCGGCTTCATGCTCATCGGTCTGGTGTGGGTGATCGTCTTCTACATCTCGAACGCCACGCTGCCGGTTCCGAGCCTCGGCTCGTGGAACATCGTCGTCGGATTCGGCATCATGTTCGTCGGCTTCCTCATGACCACCCGGTGGCGCTGACCTCCAGCTCGCTGTTCTCCCGACGCCCGTCGCACCGCAAGGTGCGGCGGGCGTCGTCGTTCTCCACAAGCTCGGGCGTTCCGGGAACGCACATCCTCGAGGATCCCGGCGTTCTCCACACTTTTCCCCACTCTCCACACCGTCATCCACACCCCGACCCCGGAGTTATCCACAACCGATTCCACAGTGGGGATAATCACACTGGTGTAACTCACCGACTTCTCCACACCTGTGGATAACCTGCAGCAGCGCTGTGGACAGCTGTGGACGAGCAGGACGCGGACAGCCCTGGGAACGACGAACGCCCCGCCGCAGTGCGACGGGGCGTTCGGGGAGCGTCGTGGCGGTGTCAGCCGATCGTGACCGCGTACCCGACAGCGGTCAGCGCGATGCCGAGCACCGCCGCGCCGATGATCAGCGCGATCTGCAGCGGACGCTTCCGGATGTTGCGCGTCTGTGCGAAGACGAAGCCCATCAGGAAGCCGCCGATGATCCCGCCGACGTGCGCCTGCCACGAGATGTTGACGCCGGGCAGGAACCCGATCACCAGGTTCAGTCCCATGAGCACGAGGAGCTGCACGGCGTTGTTCCCCAGGCTGCGCTGCAGCACGAAGAACGCGGCGAACAGCCCGAAGATCGCACCCGAAGCACCCAGCACGGTCGTCCCCGGCGCCAGGAAGGTGACGAGCATGGACCCGAAGATCCCCGTGATGAAGTACAGCGCCACGAACCGCCAGGTGCCGAGCATGTTCTCGAGCATGCGACCGAAGATCCAGAGCGCCCACATGTTGAACAGGATGTGGAAGATGCCCGAGTGCACGAACAGCGAGGTCACCACACGCCAGGGCTGCGTCGGCAGCAGGAACGAGTTGTAGGCGAGCAAGCTCGTGAAGAACCGCCCGCTGACCTGGTCGAGCAACCAGATCGCCACCGTGATCGCCACGATGACGGTCGTGCCCTTCTGGTCGAGCATGGCGAAACGCCGCCGAGCGACCGTCAACCCGCTGGGGGCTCCGGACGCTCGGCGGTTCGCTGCGAACTGTGCGCGCTGTTCCCGCACGCACTCCGGGCAGTGCACCCCGACCGCCGCCGGCGTCTGGCACTCCGGGCAGATCGTCCGCCCACAGCGCTGGCAGAGCACGAAGCTCTGCCGGTCCGGATGCCGGTAGCAGGTGTTGTTCGGGTTGTACGCCTGGTCGGTCACGTGCGGGTCAGACGCCTTCGACGTCGATGCTCTGGATGACGACGTCCTCGACGGGCTTGTCGCGACCGTCGGTCGGGACGCCCTCGATCGCGTCGACGACCGCGCGGGACTCGTCGTCGGCGACCTCACCGAAGATGGTGTGCTTGCCCTGCAGCCACGGCGTCGCCACCGTGGTGATGAAGAACTGCGAGCCGTTGGTGCCGCGGCCGCCCTGGATGCCGGCATTCGCCATGGCGAAGATGTAGGGGTTCTGGAACGTGAGCTCCGGGGAGATCTCGTCGTCGAAGCGGTACCCGGGGCCACCGATGCCCTGGCCGAGCGGGTCGCCGCCCTGGATCATGAAGTCCTTGATGATGCGGTGGAAGATCACGCCGTCGTAGAGCTTGTCGGTCGAGACCTTGCCCGTGCCGGGGTGGGTCCACTCCTGCTGGCCCGTGGCGAGGTCGACGAAGTTCTTGACGGTCTTCGGTGCGTGGTTGCCGAACAGGTTGACGCGGATGTCGCCCTTGTTGGTGTGGATCGTTGCGACAGCGGTGTGCAGAGACATGTTCCGATTCTCGCATGTACTCCTGACCGCGGACGGATTGCACAGCTGCGGTTCCGTGACCTGTCAGGCAGTGTGGTGGCAGGATGGGGTCACGCCGATCCGATGGAGGTACCAGATGACGACGATCGAGATCCCGCGAAAGCGTCGGAAGCAGATCAAGAAGCTCAAGGGCCAGACCGCCTCGCTCCTCGGCGAGCAGCGCAAGGTCCTCGAGCACGCGAACGCGATCCTGGCCGAGGCCCGGTCGAACGCCGCGGACGCAGCTCGCAAGGACATCGCACCCCGGGTGCAGAACGCAATCGACAACGGGATCCGTCCCGCGTTCGCGACCGGCGTGCACGCTGCCACCTCGGCAGCGCAGAGCGCTTCGCACAAGTTCCAGTCCGAGGTGGTCCCCGGACTCGTCTCGACCGCCGGTTCGGTGCTGAGTGTGACCGATCTCGCGAAGGACCCCCGGGTCAAGAAGATCGTGAAGAACGCGCAGAAGAAGAGCAAGAGCGCGAAGAAGGCTGCTGCGAAGTACGTCCCGTCGCAGCAGAAGAAGGGTCTCGGCTTCGGCGGAGTCGCACTCATCATCGTCGGCGTCGTCGCCGTCGCCGGTGCTGCGTACGCCGCGTACCAGACGCTCCGCGCCGACGACGACCTGTGGGTCGCCGACGACGCTGACACGGCGGAGAAGCCCGCCGCCTGACCTCCCGGTTCGTACGAAGGGCCCCGGCTGTCGCCGGGGCCCTTCGTCGTTCCCGGGTCCTGACGTGCACCCGACCACGTGCTCTGAAGGCGCCACCCACCTGCCTGGAGGCACGCGTCGGCCCGCCACCGCGCCTCCCGTCCGCCACGCGCTCACGCAACGCGCCCCCCGCCAGCGACCGAGAGGTCGCAACCTGTCGCCCGGACAGCGCGCAGACGACAGTTCCAGCCACCTCGGCGAACCGCACGCGGCATGTCGTGACCACTCGACGAAGATGACGCGGCGTGGCGAGTGCCGGACGCAGCAGTCGCGGAGCGGCGCGTCGCCGAAGGCGCGCAGACGAACACGGCGACGCCCCCCCCCCCGACGTTCGCGCCGCAGGGGCGGCGGCGCGCACGGGCACAGAACGAAGCCCCTGGGCAGACGACGGAGTCGGCAACCAGGGGCTGATGCGAGTGGAGCCTGGGAGAATCGAACTCCCGACATCCTGCTTGCAAAGCAGGCGCTCTACCAACTGAGCTAAGGCCCCGAGTGCCACCGAGATGATCGGTGACGGGATGGAATTGTCGTGTGTTCCGGAGAACTGGTGGGGCTACAAGGACTTGAACCTTGGACCTCTTCGTTATCAGCGAAGCGCTCTAACCGCCTGAGCTATAGCCCCTCAGACCGGATGAAAGCCTACCGTACGATCTCGTCGGAACGAAATCGAGCAGTGGGCCCATCCGACCCGGGTGTGTCAGTTGTTCGTGAAGCCCACGAGCAGACCGCCCGTGATCCGAACACTGAGGTTGTAGAGCACGCTCACGATGGCGCCGAGCACGGTGCCGACGACCACGTTGAGGATGCCTACGACGATGGAGAACCCGAGGACCTGGCCCAGCGAGAACTGGTCCATGATCGAGTAACTGTTCTGACCGGTCACGTCCTTCAACAGGGCGTCGATCTGGGTGAACACACCCGTCTGGTTCAGGATGACCCACACCAGTGCCGTGGCGACCACGATCACGATGCTGCCGGCCAGGGCGATGAGGAAGCTCAGCTTCACCATCGACCAGAAGTCGACGTAGACCAGTCGCAACCGCACCTGGCGGGTGCCGACGGGACGCTTCGCCTTCTTCTGGAGCTTCTCGGCGACACTACTCATTGCTTGACTGGTCCTCTCCGGCCTCGTCTGCGACGGGCTCGGTGTCGATGGGATCAGTGGAATCCGGGGCCGCTTCGGCTGGGCTGACCGTCTCCACCGGGCCCGCGGGCTCGATCTCGGCGTCGTCCTGGTCGTCCAGGTTCCGCTCGGTGTTCCGGGCCACCGCGATGATCCGGTCGTTCTCCGCGAACCTCGCGAAGACGACGCCCATCGTGTCACGGCCCTTGGCAGGGACCTCGGCCACGGCAGACCTTACCACCTTGCCCGATTGCAGCACGACGAGCACCTCGTCGTCCTCGCCGACAATGAGAGCGCCCACAAGATCGCCTCGGTCGACCGCCAACTTGGCAACCTTGATGCCCAGACCACCACGGCCCTGCACCCGGTACTGGTCGACGGCGGTGCGCTTGGCGTAGCCGCCCTCGGTCATCACCCAGACGAAGCCGTCATCGGAGACGACCCGGGCCGCGAGCAGCGAGTCGCCGTCGCGGAAGGACATGCCCTTCACACCCGAGGTCGAACGACCCATCGGACGCAGCGTGTCGTTCGTCGCCGTGAACCGGAGCGACATGCCCTGGCGGGACACCAGGAGCAGGTCGTCGTGCTCGTCGACGAGCAGCGCCTGGCGGAGCTTGTCGCCGTCGCGCAGGTTGATCGCGATGATGCCGCCGGTGCGGTTCGTGTCGTACTCGGTGAGCGCGGTCTTCTTCACCAGACCGTGCTCGGTCGCGAGGACGAGGTACTGGGCGACCTCGTAGTCGCGGATGTCGAGCACCTGCTGGATCTGCTCGTCGGGCTGCATCGCGAGCAGGTTCGCGACGTGCTGGCCCTTCGCGTCGCGGCCGGCTTCCTGCAGCTCGTACGCCTTGGCGCGGTAGACCCGGCCCTGGTCGGTGAGGAACAGGAGCCAGTGGTGCGTCGTCGTGACGAAGAAGTGCTCGACGATGTCGTCGGCGCGGAGCTGAGCACCGCGGACACCCCGGCCGCCGCGGTGCTGCGAGCGGTACTGGTCGCTTCGCGTGCGCTTGACGTAACCACCACGGGTGATGGTGACGACCATCTCCTCTTCGGGGATCAGGTCTTCCATCGACATGTCGCCGTCGTAGCCGAGCATGATCTCGGTGCGTCGGTCGTCGCCGAAGCGGTCGACGATCTCGCTCAGCTCGTCACGGATGATCGAGCGCTGACGGCTCTCCGAACCGAGGATGTCCTGGAAGTCGGCGATCTTGCGCTCGAGTTCCTCGGCCTCGTCGTGGATCTTCTGCCGCTCGAGGGCGGCGAGACGACGGAGCTGCAGCTCGAGGATCGCGCGCGCCTGGATCTCGTCGACGGACAGCAGGTCCATCAGGCCGGTGCGGGCCTCTTCGACGTCGGGCGAGCGACGGATGAGCGCGATGACCTCGTCGAGGGCGTCCAGCGCAGCCAGGTAGCCGCGCAGGATGTGGGCACGCTTCTCGGCCTCGCGCAGACGGAACTGCGTGCGGCGGACGATGACGTCGACCTGGTGCGCGACCCACGCCGAGATGAAGCCGTCGAGCGGCAGGGTGCGGGGCACCCCGTCGACGATGGCGAGCATGTTCGCGCCGAAGTTCTCCTGCAGCTGCGTGTGCTTGTACAGGTTGTTCAGGACGACCTTGGCGACGGCATCGCGCTTCAGCACGATGACCAGGCGCTGCCCGGTGCGACCGGAGGTCTCGTCACGGATGTCGGCGACACCGGCGAGCTTGCCGTCCTTGACGAGCTCGGCGATCTTGATCGCCAGGTTGTCGGGGTTGACCTGGTACGGCAGCTCGGTGACGACGAGGCAGGTTCGACCCTGGATCTCCTCCACCGAGACGACGGCACGCATGGTGATCGACCCACGGCCGGTGCGGTAGGCGTCCTGGATCCCCTTGGTGCCGAGCACCTGCGCACCCGTCGGGAAGTCCGGGCCCTTGATGCGCTGCATGAGCGCGGTGAGCAGTTCCTCACGGGTGGCATCGGGGTTGTCGAGTGCCCACTTCGCGCCCTCGGCGACCTCGCGCAGGTTGTGCGGCGGGATGTTCGTGGCCATGCCGACCGCGATGCCGACCGACCCGTTGACGAGCAGGTTCGGGAACCGGGCCGGCAGGATCGCCGGCTCCTGGGTGCGGCCGTCGTAGTTGTCCTGGAAGTCGACGGTGTCCTCGTCGATGTCGCGGACCATCTCGAGCGCGAGCGGCGCCATCTTCGTCTCGGTGTACCGCGGGGCGGCGGCGCCGTCGTTGCCCGGCGAACCGAAGTTGCCCTGGCCGAGCGCGAGCGGGTACCGGAGCGACCACGGCTGCACCAGGCGGACCAGGGCGTCGTAGATCGCGGAGTCACCGTGCGGGTGGAACTGACCCATGACGTCACCGACGACGCGGGAGCACTTCGAGAACGCCCGGTCCGGGCGGTAGCCGCCGTCGAACATGGCGTAGATCACACGGCGGTGCACCGGCTTGAGGCCGTCGCGGACCTCCGGCAGGGCACGACCGACGATGACCGACATCGCGTAGTCGAGGTACGAGCGCTGCATCTCGAGCTGCAGGTCGACCTGCGAGATGCGGTCACCGGAGACGACGATGTCCCCGCTGTCGCCGTGGACGATCTCGGGCAGCTCGTCGGCGCCGTTCTCGTTGTCGTCAGCCATGTGGCTTCGTTCCCTTTCTGGACAGCCTGGAGGCTGTGGTTCCGTTGGTCGCGCCGGGCGCGACCACAGGTGGTCAGGACTGGTCGACGCGGCTCACGCCGCGCCTCCTGGCCGTTAGATGTCGAGGAAGCGGACGTCCTTGGCGTTCTGCTGGATGAACTGGCGACGTGCGTCGACGTCCTCGCCCATCAGCGTCGAGAAGACGCTGTCCACAGCTGCCGCGTCCTCCAGCGTGACCTGCAGGAGCGTGCGCGTGTCCGGGTTCATCGTGGTGTCCCAGAGCTCCTTGTAGTCCATCTCGCCGAGGCCCTTGTAGCGCTGGATCCCGTTGTCCTTCGGGATGCGCTTGCCGGCGGCGAGACCGGCCTGCATCAGGGCATCGCGCTCCCGGTCACTGAAGACGTACTCGTGCGCCGAGTTCGACCACTTCAGGCGGTACAGCGGCGGCTGCGCGAGGTACACGTAGCCGTGCTCGATGAGCGGACGCATGTAGCGGAACAGCAGGGTGAGCAGCAGCGTCGTGATGTGCTGGCCGTCCACGTCGGCATCGGCCATCAGCACGATCTTGTGGTAGCGGGCCTTGTCCGGGTCGAAGTCCTCACCGATGCCGGCACCGAACGCCGTGATCATCGACTGGATCTCCTGGTTGGCGAGGGCGCGGTCGAGCCGGGCCTTCTCGACGTTCAGGATCTTGCCGCGCAGGGGCAGGATCGCCTGGGTCATCGGGTTGCGGCCCTGCACGGCGGAACCGCCGGCGGAGTCACCCTCGACCATGAAGATCTCCGACACCGTCGGGTCCTTCGACTGGCAGTCCTTGAGCTTGCCGGGCATGCCGCCCGACTCGAGCAGCCCCTTGCGGCGGGTGGTCTCGCGCGCCTTGCGGGCAGCGAGCCGCGCCTGCGACGCCTGGATCGCCTTGCGGACGACGTCGCGCGCCTGCGTCGGGTTGCTCTCGAACCAGTGGGTCAGCTCGGTGCCGACGACGCGCTGCACGAAGGACTTCGCCTCGGTGTTGCCGAGCTTGGTCTTCGTCTGCCCCTCGAACTGCGGCTCGCCGAGCTTGACGGAGATGACGGCGGTGAGTCCTTCGCGGATGTCGTCACCCGTGAGGTTGTCGTCCTTCTCCTTGATGATCTTCGCCTCGCGCGCGTAGCGGTTGACGAGGGTCGTGAGCGCTGCGCGGAAGCCCTCTTCGTGGGTCCCGCCCTCGTGCGTGTTGATCGTGTTCGCGAAGGTGTGGACGCTCTCCTGGTAGGAGGTGTTCCACTGCATCGCGACCTCGAGCGCGATCTTGCGCTCCGGGTCCTCGGCCTCGAAGCCGATGACGTCGGGGTGGACGAGGTCGGCCTTCTTCTGCGCGTTGATGAACTCGACGTAGTCGGCGAGGCCACGCTCGTACATGAAGGTGTCGTTGCGGGCCTCTTCCCCTTCTTCCGGGGTGCGCTCGTCGCGCAGGTTGATCCGCAGGCCCTTGTTCAGGAAGGCCATCTGCTGGAAGCGCGTGCGCAGGGTCTCGTAGTCGAAGACGACGGACTCGAAGATCTCGGCGTTCGGCCAGAACGTGATCGTCGTACCGGTCTCGTCGGTCGCCTCGTCCTTCGAGACGGGCGCGACGGGGACGCCGTCGGTGTAGCTCTGCCGCCAGACGTGGCCCTGTCGACGGACCTCGACGTCGAGTTCGGAGCTCAGTGCGTTCACGACGGACGAACCGACGCCGTGCAGACCACCGGAGACGGCGTAGCCGCCACCGCCGAACTTGCCGCCGGCGTGCAGGACGGTGAGGACGACCTGGAGGGTCGAGACCCCCTCGGCCGCGTGGACGTCGACCGGGATGCCACGGCCGTTGTCGACGACGCGGACGCCACCGTCTTCGCGGATGCTCACATCGATGGTGTCGCAGTACCCGGCGAGGGCTTCGTCGACCGAGTTGTCGACGATCTCCTGGACCAGGTGGTGCAGGCCGCGCGGGCCGGTCGAACCGATGTACATACCGGGGCGCTTGCGGACGGCTTCCAGCCCCTCGAGCACCTGAATCTGGTCTGCGCCGTAGGACGGTTCGCTCTGCGGGGTCTCCGCACCGAGCGGGTTCTGCCGGTCGTCTTCAGATTCTGCTGCCATGTCGAGCGTGCTCCTGCCTGCGCGCGGAACGCCCGCGCACTGCACCTCCCAGTCTACCGCAGAGCCCCCTCTTTCGAGGGCGCATCTGCCCCTCAGACGGGCTTTTCTGGCACTCCAGGATGATTTCGTCGCCTCAACCGTAGGTGTCGCGAGGACCGCGCCCCTGGACCGTCCTGGGGCCGCGTTTCCACGTGGGGGCGTCCGGGCCGGAAACCCTGATCGATTGGACCCCCGCTTCGGGGTGCCGTTCCGCGATGGTCGTCGTGACCGTCGCGCGCATCAGTCGGAGCTGGGTCGCCCAGGCCGTCGAATCGCACCGGATGACGAGCGCGCCGTCGTCGATGGTGACCGGGCGGGAGTGCTTCGCCAGTTCCTCACCGACGACGCTCGGCCAGTCGACGAAGAGCTCGGAGCGGGCCAGGGGTTCCGTCCAACCGAGCTCCTGGGCGAGCGATCCGACGATGTCCGCGAGGCCCTTCGGCTCGCGGCCGCGCCCGTACGGCACGGTGTCGGCGTCGAACTCGCGGGCGCGGCGGCGGCGGGCATCGGTGCCGCGCTTGGACGGGTCGCCGAACACCGCGCGCAGGTGGCGGTACACCTGCGAGGGTTCGGTGGGCTTGCGGGGCTTCGGCATCAGGCGTCGGCTTCGGCTTCGGTGGGGGCAGGGGCGTCGGTCGGGTCCGCCTTGGCGTCGGCGTCCGTCGCTGCAGTCCGGTCCGTCGCGTCCGTCGGCTCCGTCGCGTCCGTCGGCTCCGTCGCGTCCGTCACGTCCGTCGTCGGACTGGAGGCCCGGGTCGCGTCCGCCTCGTCGGTCACGATCGTGCCCGCCTCGATCCGCACCGTGTGCGCCGCCAGCTTCTGGGGCACGTCGCCGAAGACCGCGGCCGTGATGAGCACCTGCTCGTAGTCGGCGACAGCGTTCGCGAGCCGCTCCCGCCGTGATTCGTCGAGCTCGGCGAAGACGTCGTCGAGGATGATGATCGGGTCGCCCAGGTTCGACTCCGCACGCAGGATCGAGGCGCTTGCGAGCTGGATCGCCAGCGCGAAGGACCAGGACTCGCCGTGACTCGCGTACCCGCGTGCAGGTAACCCGTTGAGCTGGAACAGCACGTCGTCGCGGTGCGGACCGACGAGGGTGAGTCCGCGGTCGAGTTCGTCCCGGCGACGTCGCTCCAGGGCGGCCGCGAACGCCTCGGCTGCCGACGCGACCGTGACGGGCTCGTCCGGGGTCCCGAGCACCGGATCGGTGGCCGCCGCGGACTCGGGGTCGCCGCCGCGGATCGACAGGACACCGGTGATCGAGGCGTCGTGGTGCTCGCCGGCGACGGTCGCGTAGGCGTCGGCCACGAAGGGCGCGAGCCGCCGGGTCAGGTGGTCGCGGGCCGCGACGATCTCGGCGCCGAGTCCGACGAGCCGATCGTCCCAGACGTCGAGCGTCGACAGGGCGTTCGCCTTCGCGCCGGTTGCGCGGGCCGACTTCAGCAGGGTGTTCCGCTGCCGGAGCGTGCGGTCGTAGTCGGCGAGCACGCCCTGCATCCGCGGTGCGATCTGGCCGAGCAGCTCGTCGAGCATCCGGCGTCGCCCGGCCGGTTCACCGCGGACGAGGGCCAGGTCCTCCGGAGCGAAGAGCACGCTCGTGCAGTAGCGCGGCAGCTCCCGCGGCTTGATCGCCGACCGGTTGACCTGCGCTCGGTTCGCGCCGGTGCGGTTGATCTGCACCTCGGCGAGGATGCTGCGTTCCTCGTGGGAGAGCCGTGCTCGGACGATCGCGGCATCGCACCCCTGACGGACGAGGGCCGCGTCGGTGGGGACGCGGTGCGAGCCGAGCGTGGAGAGGTACCCGATGGCCTCGACCAGGTTGGTCTTACCCTGCCCGTTGCGGCCGACGAACAGGTTCGGCCCGCGTGCGAGGTCGACGTCCGCCTCCCGGTAGTTCCGGAAGTCGGTCAGTTGGAGATGGTCGACGTGCACGCGGGCCGAGTCCGGGTTCCCCCGGGAAGTCCTAGGACTTCTTGACGGCGTGACCGCCGAACTGGTTGCGGAGCGCTGCGACGGCCTTCATCGTCGGCGAAGCACTGCCCTGTCGCGAGACAAAGCGCGCGAAGATCGACGCCGAGATCGTCGGCATCGGGACCGCGTGCTCGATGGCCTCTTCGACGGTCCAACGGCCCTCGCCGGAGTCCTCGACGTAGCCCTCGATCGCGTCCAGCTTCGGGTCCTCGTTCAGCGCGAGCACCATCAGGTCGAGCAGCCAGGAACGAACGACCGTGCCACGCTGCCAACCGGCGAACACGGCGGGGACGTCGGTGATGATGTCCTTCGCCTCGAGGAGCTCGTAGCCCTCGCCGTACGCCTGCATGATCGCGTACTCGATGCCGTTGTGGACCATCTTGGCGTAGTGACCGGCGCCGATCGGGCCGGCGTGCGAGAAGCCTTCTTCGCGGGGACCCTCGGGGCGCAGCGCGTCGAAGACGGGCATCGCGAACTCGACGTCCGCGGCGTCACCGCCGACCATGAGGCCGTACCCGTTGTCCTTGCCCCAGACACCACCGGAGACGCCGACGTCCATGTAGCGGATGCCGCGCGCACCGAGCTGCTCGGCGTGCTTGGTGTCGTCCAGCCACTTCGAGTTGCCGCCGTCGATCACCAGGTCGCCCTCGCCGAGGACGCCGGCCAGGTCGGTGATCACGTCGTCGGTGATCTTGCCGTGCGGGACCATGACCCACACGAGTCGCTTGCCCTCCGGGAGGGCAGCGGCGAGGGCGCCGAGGTCGGCGACGTCGGAGACGGCGGGGTTCGCGTCGTACCCGGTGACCTCGATCCCTGCGTTGCGGAGACGGGCACGCATGTTGTTGCCCATGCGACCAAGGCCGACAAGACCGATGTGCATGATTTCCTCTTCTGTTCGTCGTCGCGCTGATGCTGCCGGTGGTGTGCGCCAGCGCAGGTTGCCTGTTGCGCCTATCGCAGCAGCAGGTTCGGCTGCAGCAGGTACCGGTATCCATCGGTCGCTGCGGCCTCTTGCGAAGTCTGGCCGGTGATCAGCACCGGGCCCGGCTTGTTGGGGTTCTCCGTCTTGGTGAAGGAGATGCGGACGAACTCGGAGTGCACCGCGTTCAGCCCGTCCAGGAGGAAGGCGGGCTTCAACGAGACCACCGTTTCCTCGCCGGTCAACAACGCACTGATCGACTCTGACGCCTGCGCTTGTTCGGATCCGATCGCCTCGAGCGTGAGCCCGTCGACCGTGAAGGAGAACCGGAGCGCTGCTTCGCGCTCCAGGACGAGGGAGACCCGTCGGACCGCCTCGACGAGCTCCGCGGTGTTGATCACCGCGTGGTCGTTGACGGTCTCGGGGAAGAGCCGGCGGACCGGCGGGTAGTTGCCCTTGATGAGCAGCGACGTCACGGTCTTGTCGTCGGCGTGGAACGCGATGAGCTCGCGGTCGGAGTTGCCGCTGATCGACACCGACACCGTGGACGCGGAACCGAACGTGCGGCCGACTTCCTGCAGGGTGCGGGCCGGGACCAGCGCGTGCAGCGGGTCCGAACCGACACGGCCGGAGTCCCACGCGATGGTGCGGACGGCGACGCGGTAGCGGTCCGTCGCGATCAGGGAGAGGTCGTTGTCGCCGACCTCGAGCTGCACGCCGGTGATGACGGGGGTGACGTCGTCGCGGCTGGCCGCGACCGCGACCTGCGACACCGCTTCGGAGAACGCGTCGCCGGGGATGACACCGGTCTGCGGGCCGATCTCGGGCAGCGTCGGGTACTCCTCGACCGGCATGGACAGCAGCGTGAAGTGCGCCGAACCGCAGGAGACGGAGATCTTCGCGTCCTCGGTGGTGAACGACACGGGGGCGTTCGGCAGCCGGCTCGCGATGTCGTTCAGCAGGCGACCGGAGACCAGGACCGTGCCCGGCTCGTCGATCTGGGCCGAGATGGACGTCTGCGCCGAGACCTCGTAGTCGAACGACGAGAGCGTCAGGCGATCACCGTCGGCGTGGATCAGGACGCCCGAGAGGATCGGGAGGGTCGTGCGCTGCGGGAGGAGCTTCACTGCGAAGGAGACGGCTTCGGAGAAGACGTCCCGGTTGACCTCGAACTTCACAGCTGGAACCCCTGTCGATCGGCTTGGACTGTCCGGCCGCCCCATTCTGGCACAGGCGGACGGGGGCCGGATTTCTTGCGGTCCCGCCGTCCACAAGGTTGTCCCGCGGAGATTGATCGTTAACCAGGAGTAATGGTGTTAACGCCTGTGCACACTGTGGATAACCCTGTGCATCCCGCTCCGCAGTAGGGAACTACACGTCTGTGACTTGTGAGCGGTGTGTGAGCGTTATCGGGATGAATAAATCTCATCTATCCACTTCCATCCCCAGTCTCCACAGGCGACCCCCCACCTGTGTACAACCCGGCGGCGTGTCCTCCACAGTTATCCACAGGCTATCCACACTGTGAGAACTCCGGCCCATGGAACCGTCTCAGATGGTGGATGCGGGCGGATCTCAGCGGTAGCGGCGGTCCTGCTTGATGCGGCTGGTGAGCTCGGTGACCTGGTTGTAGATCGACCGACGCTCCTTCATCAGCTCGGTGATCTTCTTGTTCGCGTACATCACCGTGGTGTGGTCGCGGTTGCCGAACAGCTGCCCGATCTTGGGCAGGGACAGGCTCGTCAGCTCGCGGCACAGGTACATCGCGATCTGTCGTGCCGTGGCGATCGCCTGGGAGCGGGACGACCCGTACAGGTCGTCGACGGAGAGCTTGAAGTACTCCGCGGTGTGGTTGATGATGTCCGTCGGCGCGACGACGTTGTCCTCGTCGAGGGTGATCAGGTCCTTGAGGACCGTCTGCACCAGGGCCATGTCCACGGCCGTACGGTTGAGGCTCGCGAACGCGGTGACCCGGATCAGGGTGCCCTCGAGCTCGCGGATGTTGCTCGACACCTTCGACGCCATGAACTCGAGGATGTCGTCGGGCACCTGCAGGTGGTCGGACTGAGCCTTCTTGCGGAGGATCGCGATGCGCGTCTCGAGCTCGGGCGCCTGTACGTCGGTGATCAGGCCCCACTCGAAGCGCGACCGCATCCGGTCCTCGAACCCGGTCAGGTGCTTCGGCGCGACGTCCGACGTGATGACGACCTGCTTGTTGTGGTCGTGCAGGGTGTTGAACGTGTGGAAGAAGGCCTCCTGGGTGGAGTCCTTCCCCTGCAGGAACTGGATGTCGTCGATCAGCAGGATGTCGATGTCGCGGTACCGCTGCTGGAACTGGTTCGAGCGGTTGTTCGCGATCGAGTTGATGAAGTCGTTCGTGAACTCCTCGCTCGACACGTACCGGACGCGGATCCCCGGGTAGAGGCTCTCGGCGTAGTGCCCGATGGCGTGGAGCAGGTGGGTCTTGCCCAGCCCGGAGTCGCCGTAGATGAAGAGCGGGTTGTAGGCCTTGGCGGGTGCCTCGGCCACGGCGACCGCTGCGGCGTGGGCGAACCGGTTCGACGAGCCGATGACGAAGTTGTCGAAGTTGTACTTCGGGTTGAGTCGCGACTCGGGCCGACCGCTGGTGCCGGGAGAGTCGATCTGGCTCGGCACGAACGGCGCTTCGATGTACTGGCGCGGAGCGGCACTCTGCTCGACGGCTTCCTGCACCGGCTCGGCGTACTCGGGGACGTTCGGGTCCACCCGTGGTTCCGATGCCATGTCCGGGTTGACGGTGATGGCGAAGTTCGCGACCGAGTCGTCACCGATGCGACCGACCGCCTCGGTGATCGGGATCCTGATGCGCTGTTCGAGCATGCCCCGGGTCAGGTCGTTCGGCACCTCGAGGTACAGGGTGCCGGCGAGCACGCCCTTCGGCTCGACCAGGTTCAGGAACCCGTGGAGCTGCGGCGTGATGCGGGGGTCCTCGGCGAGGAGTCCGAGTACGGATGACCAGAGGTCCTCGACGGGGTCGGCCGGCATCGTCATGTCGCGCTCGTCTCCAGGGGTCGTGTCGTGCGTTCGCTGCCGGACGAGGGTGCGTCCTGCGGGGTCGGACGTGCCGTGGCGTCCTCGGCGACCGCACTCGGGACCAGGTCGTCGCCGGCGGATCGTCGGTGGCTCCGGGGGCTTCGTCGACGCCTCGTTGCCGCGGAGGTTCCCACAGGGTTGTCCACAGTGTTGTCCACGACCACCTCGAGCCGTCGCACAGGAGCACTTCCCTGTCGTACCGGCCATCGGGGGGATCGATCACACCACTGTAAAGGACCGGACCGCGTCCCACCGAACGGAAGTTGTCCCCAATGTGGAGAATGGGATCGAGGGACGTCAGACCCGACGGCGACGGCGCGGCCGTTCCGGGCGGGGTTTGACCTGCTCGCCGCTGTCACGTACCGTTAACCAGTTGACTGCGGCCCTTTGGTCGCGCCCATCTGCGTCGTTCGACACCCGGACGGCTACACATACGTGACGGCTCGCCGCGAGCAGCCGTGTGGAGAACATCATGAGCAAGCGCACCTTCCAGCCGAACAACCGCCGCCGCGCCAAGAAGCACGGCTTCCGCCTCCGCATGCGGACGCGTGCCGGCCGCGCCATCCTGTCGGCGCGCCGCGCCAAGGGCCGTACCGAGCTCTCGGCCTGATCAGGCTCATCGCCTGATCCGGTCATCGGTCTGACCCCGGCGTCGCAGTGTTGGCCAGCGCCAACCGCATCGTGCGCGGGGATGACTACCGGAACGTCGTGCGTCGTGGTCGCAAGAGCGCCACGGCGCACGTCGTCGTCTCCGTGGTCCGTCAACCGGCCGACCGCAACGGACCGACGCGGTTCGGCTTCATCGTCGCGAAGACGGTGGGGAACGCCGTGACCCGGAACCTGATCAGGCGGCGGCTCAAGGCGATCGCGCACGACCTGCTCGTCGAGCGCCCTCAGGGCTTCGACGTGGTGGTCCGTGTACTGCCAGCCGCATCGCAGGCCGGATGGCCTACCCTGCTCGAAGACGTCACGCGCTCCTTCGCGCGCGGGGTGGAGAAGGCAGCATGAACCGCACTCTGTGGACCCGGCTTGCCTGGGTCATCGCGTTGCTCCCACGCAACGCGTGCGTCGTCGTGCTCCGGGCCTACCGTGCGGTGATTTCCCCGCTGTACGGCAACGTCTGCCGCTACCACCCGTCGTGCTCCCGGTACGCCCTCGAGGCGATCCAGCAGTACGGCGTCGTGCGCGGATCCGCCATGGGCGCCTGGCGCATCGCCCGCTGCAACCCCTGGGCTGCTGGTGGTATCGACGACGTCAGGGAACGTCGTCACCCGTTCGTCGTCAACCGGTTCGGGTTCGTCCTCGCGCCGATCCCGCAGCAGCCGCACCCCGCGGTCGGAACGGCCCGGCCGGTCCTGCTCCCCCAGCGCACTCGAAAGGCGTAGCCGTCCCCATGGACATCATCGGATTCGTCCTCTGGCCGCTCAAATGGGTGGTCTCGGCCATCCTCGTCGGCTTCCACTGGATCTTCGAGAGCATCGGCATGGACCCGAACGAGGGCATCACGTGGGTGCTCTCGATCATCTTCCTGACGTTCGTCGTCCGCGCAGCGTTGATCCCGATCTTCGTCCGGCAGATCAAGTCGCAGCGCCGCATGCTCGAGGTCGCGCCCCAGCTGAAGAAGATCCAGGACAAGTACAAGGGCAAGAAGGACCAGTTCTCGCGTGAGGCCATGAGCCGCGAGACCATGGCGCTCTACAAGGAGACCGGGACCAACCCGCTCAGCTCCTGCCTGCCGCTGCTGCTGCAGATGCCGATCTTCTTCTCGCTGTACTCGGTGCTGCACGAGGCCCAGATCAACAAGACGGGCATCGGCCTGCTCACGAACGACCTCGCGGCGTCGTTCGGCAACGCGGCCCTGTTCGGTGCTCCCCTGCACGAGACGTTCACGAACGCCTCCGGGTGGGAGGTCCGTGCGATCGCGGGCTTCATGATCGTCGTGATGACGGCGTCGCAGTTCATCACGCAGCTGCAGCTCGTCGCCAAGAACATGTCGCCGGAGACCAAGGAGTCTCCGATGTACCGCCAGCAGAAGATGATGCTGTACATCCTCCCGCTGGTCTTCGTGATCTCGGGCCTGAGCTTCCCCCTCGGCGTCATGTTCTACTGGCTCGCCTCGAACGTCTGGACGATGGCGCAGCAGTACTTCGTCATCCGCAGCATGCCTACGCCCGGCTCCGAAGCAGCACTGGCCCGTGAAGCCCGCCTGGCCAAGAAGGCACAGCGTCGCGGGACCGCCACCCCGGTCCTCGCCGAGGCCGGTGCCGGCGCCGGCGCGACGGAGATCGAGCCCGTGCGCGTGACCACCCAGCGTCAGCAGCCGGTCGGCAAGCAGCGCCAGAAGAAGAACGGGAAGAAGTAAGTGACCGAGCAGGACACCGCAGCCGCCGTCCAGGCGACGGACACCGAGACGATGGACACCGAGACCGAGGACGCCCGCGACGAAGCGGACATCGCGGCGGACTACATCGAGGAGCTCCTCGACATCTGCGACCTCGACGGCGACATCGAGATCGAGGAGCGCGCCGGTCGTGTGTACCTGTCGGTCACCGATGACGGCGAAGCACTCCGCGTGCTGTCGAAGCCGGACACCGTGACGGCGTTGCAGGAGCTCACCCGGATCGCCGTGCAGGCGGAGACCGGCGAGTTCAGCCGGCTCATCCTCGACGTCGGTGGCTCGCGGGACGCCCGTGCTGACGAGCTGCAGCGGCTCGTGGACACCGCCGTCGAGCGCATCGAAGCCGGTTCGTCGTCGGCTGCGCTGCCCCCGATGTCGTCCTACGAGCGCAAGCTGGTGCACGACCTGGTCGCAGAGAAGGGCTTCCACTCGGAGTCC
This sequence comes from Curtobacterium sp. ME12, assembly GCF_903970855.1. Taxonomy (NCBI): domain Bacteria; kingdom Bacillati; phylum Actinomycetota; class Actinomycetes; order Micrococcales; family Microbacteriaceae; genus Curtobacterium; species Curtobacterium sp. ME12. The sequence continues at coordinate 8,989 of NZ_CAJCKD010000001.1, read as the reverse complement.
GAGGGTGAGGGTCGGGACCGCCACACGGTCGTCACCCGATGACGGAGGCACCCGTCCCGACGGAGGCTGCACCGGTGCTCGAGGCTGAGCCCATCGCGGCCGCAGGGCTCTTCGGTGACCGGATCGAGGTCGCGCGCTCGTTCACGAACGAACTCGCGCGACGGGGTGAGGAGCTGGGCCTGATCGGCCCGCTCGAGCTTCCCCGCTTGTGGACACGACACATCCTCAATTCTGCATTGCTGGCACCGCTCCTGGAGGCCCGTGGTCGCGTTGCAGACGTCGGCTCGGGGGCAGGGTTGCCGGGTCTCGTGCTCGCGATCGCCCGGCCGGACGTTGAGTTCGTCCTCATCGAGCCGATGGAGCGACGGACGGATTGGCTTCGCAACGAGTCCGACCGTCTCGGCCTGCAGAACGTCACCGTGCTCCGCGGCCGTGCTGAGGACGTGGCTGACGACGTCGTCGTGGACCAGGTCACCGCACGGGCCGTCAGTGCGCTGTCGAAGCTCATTCCCCTCACCGTTCCCCTGGTCCGCTCGGGTGGGCAGCTCATCCTGATGAAGGGTGCGCGGGTCGACGAAGAGATCGAGAAGGCACGGAAGGTCATCCTCCGGAAGCGCCTCTCCGATGTCGAGGTACTCGAGCTCGGAGACGGTGTGGTTGCGGAGACCACCCGCGTCTTCCGGGCTACAGTTGACTGACGCTGCGGCTCGGGCCGGGTCATCCGGCCGCCAGTGGCTCCGCGTTCCACGTGAAACATTGAACCGGGGAAGAGGCACTCGTTGAGTTCATCGACCGACTACGACGCGTCGACACCGCTCGCTCGCGAGATCGCCGACCTGAACCGTCGCCGGCGTGCGATCGCCACGCAACAGTTCCCCCTGCCTGCTGAGACACGGATCATCACCGTCTCGAACCAGAAGGGTGGCGTCGGCAAGACGACGACCACGGTCAACCTGGCTGCGGGTCTCGCCCATGGTGGTGCTCGTGTGCTGGTCATCGACCTCGACCCGCAGGGCAACGCCTCGACCGCGCTCGGTGTCGATCACCAGGCGGAGGTCGCGAGCATCTACGACGTGATCGTCGATGAGGCACCGATGGCCGACACCGTGCAGGCCTCCCCCGAGTCCGACACCCTCTGGTGCGTGCCAGCCACCATCCACCTCGCTGGCGCCGAGATCGAGCTCGTGTCACTGGTGGCTCGCGAGCAGCGTCTTCGGACCGCGCTCGACATGTACTTGCAGTCGTTGGACGAGCCGTACCACTACGTCTTCATCGACTGCCCGCCGTCGCTGGGCTTGTTGACGATCAACGCCTTCGTTGCCGCACAAGAGGTACTCATCCCGATTCAGTGCGAGTACTACGCGCTCGAAGGACTGAGCCAGTTGCTGCGGAACATCGAACTGATCGAGCGACACCTCAACCCGAACCTCCGGGTTTCGACGATCCTGCTGACCATGTACGACGGCCGCACGAACCTGGCGAACCAGGTGGCGAACGACGTCCGTGAGCACTTCGGTGATCAGGTGCTCAAGGCGATGATCCCCCGCTCCGTCCGCGTCAGCGAAGCACCGAGCTACGGCCAGAGCGTCGTCGCCTACGACGTGAACTCCACCGGGTCGCTGTCCTACCTGGAAGCGGCCGCCGAGATCGCAGCACGAGGAGCGAAGCACTGATGGCACCGAAGCGAACCGGACTCGGCCGAGGCATCGGCGCCCTGATCCCGACCGCGACCGATCAGCAGGACCGTCCCGTCGACGTGTTCTTCCCGACCGGCGGTTCCCCGGCATCCGCTCCGACCGCGGACGAGCTGGTGGCCGTGCCCGGTGCACGACTTGCCAATCTCAACCCGCTGGACGTGATCCCGAACGCCCAGCAGCCGCGGAAGGAGTTCCGCGAAGAGGAGCTCCAAGAACTCGTCCACTCGATCCGTGAGATCGGTGTCCTGCAGCCGATCGTCGTCCGGCCGATCCCGGGCGCCACGGGCACTGAGCCCCAGTACGAGCTCATCATGGGTGAACGCCGTCTGCGTGCCACGAAGGAACTCGGCCTGAGCACGATTCCGGCGATCGTGAAGGACACCCCCGACGACGCGATGCTGCGCGACGCACTGCTGGAGAACCTCCACCGGGCACAGCTCAACCCCCTGGAAGAGGCGTCGGCGTACCAGCAGCTCCTGGCGGACTTCGGGATCACGCAGGAGCAGCTCGGCCAGCGCATCGGACGGTCGCGTCCGCAGATCACGAACACGATCCGACTCCTGCGACTCCCCTCCCCCGTCCAGCGGCGTGTGGCCGCAGGCGTGCTCTCCGCTGGGCACGCTCGGGCCATCCTCGCGGCACCGGACGCGGAGGCCATGGAGTACCTGGCCGAGAAGATCGTCAACGAGGACCTTTCCGTCCGCGCGGCTGAGGCGATCGCGCAGCAGCTGTCCGCCAAGACGCCGACGGCAAAGCCGAAGCCCGAGCCCTCGAAGCGCCAGGCCCACTTCAACGATCTCGCTGAGCGACTCGGCGATCGCCTGAACACCCGGGTGAAGATCGCTGTCGGTGCTCGCAAGAGTTCCGTCACGATCGACTTCGCGAACGGTGATGACCTCAACCGGATCCTCGGGGAGCTCGGAGTGCAGGACCTCGAAGGCTGAGCCAGCCCGCGAGCGGCGCCAGACGACGCTGTGAGCGCCTAGGGCGGCCGGAGTGGGGTCGCCGCACGCCGGACACATCTTCGCGCTTCTCGTGGCGACGCAGCACGCCGCTCGCGGATGCAGCAACAGCGACCAGGCACGGCATTCCCCGCCGTCGACCCGAGCTCCCGGTTCGAGGGGCCACTCCTCCAGAGCCTGTAGACCGAGGCTGTATCTCCGCATGTTCGCTGACGTGCACGGAGCTTCGATGCCGGTGCACAAGGTTGCCGCGCCGTCGCACGTGCAGACCGACCGCGAAGCGTCGGCGATGGTCCTCACGCGGTTGGGCAGTAGGCCGAGAACCGTCGACTGCGTCGATGGCTAGGCTGCGGCGCCCTGGAAGTACGCTCCCAGCGGATGTTCCACGTGGAACAAGTCGCCTCGAAAGCCCCGGAATCGAACCCGGAGCAGACGTTCCACGTGGAACATCTGACCTTGCGTGGGGCAAGCGGACAATAGCGTCGGTGTTTCACGTGGAACACCGGCAAGACCGATCAGGCGCGGTGGTCCCGGATCGCTTGCTCGGCGAGCTCGGCGTAGGTCCAGCCGAGATCGAAGCCGGACGCCGACAGCGCTTGCGGGAGCAGCGACGTCTCCGTGAGGCCGGGGAGCACATTGGCCTCGAGGAACCAAGGCGTCCCGGCCCCGTCGATGATCAGGTCGACGCGGGACAGATGCCGGAGTCCGAGCGCTGTGTGCGCGGCGACCGCTGCCTCCGCGGCTGCTCCGGCGAACTCGTCGGACAGTCGCGCGGGCGTGTAGAAGGTCGTCTCCCCCGCGTTGTAACGCGCCTCGAACCCGTAGATGCCGTTGCGCGGCACGATCTCCACGGCGGACAGTGCGACGGGCCCGTCTCCGGTGTCGATGATCCCCACGGCGACCTCGGTCCCACGGATGAGCTGTTCGACCACGACGTCGTCACAGTACGTGTACGCCGTCACCATGGCCCGGGGCAGGTCCTTGACGTCGTCCACGAGGGTCACGCCCTGTGCGCTCCCACCTCGCGCCGGCTTCACGGCGAGCGGCACCGGGTGCTCGGTCGCGATGGCCGCGAGAACCCCGACGGCGCCGAGCTCACGGAAGACGTCGTGGGAGAGTGTCACCGAACGAGGGGTGCGGACGCCGGCGCGGGCGACCAGCGCTGACGCCGTCGGCTTGTCCCATGCCAACCGGGCTGACGTCGAACGTGAGCCGACGAACGGGATGTCCACGGCCTCCAGGATGCCCCGCAGGGCGCCGTCCTCACCGGAGGCGCCGTGCAGTGCCGGCCACACGACGTCCGGGCGTGATTCGGCGAGAGCCGGAAGCAGCATCGCGTCGGCGTCGCACAGGTCGACCCGCCAGCCGTAGCCGGTCAGTGAGTCGGCGACCCGGCGGCCGGAGCGGAGGGAGACGTCACGCTCGTGCGAGATGCCTCCGGCTACGACGACTACGTGACGACGGGTGAGCTCGGCCATGCGGGGTCCTCCGGTGTGGAACTGCGGTGCTGTGCGAGCAGCACTGAGGAAAAGCGCTGATCAGGAGACGTTCGGCGGCGGTGCACTGACGGACGACGTCTCGCGGACCGCGGTGTTCGGGCGGGTCGTCGAGCCGAACGTCTCGATGAGTTCGAGCTCGTCGTTGACGACGTTGGCGAGACGCTTGACGCCCACCCGGATCTGCTCGGGCGTCGGGTAGCAGAACGACAGGCGGATGTGGCCACCCCCGCGTCCGTCCGCGTAGAAGGCCGTGCCGGGCGTGTAGGCCACGAGCTCCTTGACCGCGCGCGGCAACATGCCCTTGGAGTCGAGCGACTCGGGCAGGGTCAGCCACACGAAGAAGCCACCGTTCGGCTTCGTCCAGGACAGGTCGGGCAGGAACTCCCCCAGCGCCGACAGCATGGCGTCACGGCGCTCGGCGTAGATCCCTCGGAAGGTGTCGACCTGGCCCTTCCAGTCCGCGGCGTCGAGGTACGCGTTCACGACGTACTGGCCGAAGGAGTTCGGCGCGAGCACGGCCGATTCGTTGGCGAGCACGAGCTTCTCGCGGATGGCGTGGGGCGCGAGCGCCCAGCCCACGCGGAACCCTGGTGCGAGGGTCTTCGAGAAGGAGCCGAGGTACACCACGCCCTCTTCGTCGATCGATCGGATGGCCTGCGGCGCCGGCTCGTCGAACCACAGGAGCCCGTACGGGTTGTCCTCGAGCACGAGGATGTTGTTGGACCGGCAGATGTCGAGCACCTCGATGCGGCGCTCGCGGCTCATCGTGACGCCGGCCGGGTTGTGGAAGTTCGGGATCGTGTAGAGGAACTTGATCCGCTTGCCCTGGGTGCGGAGGTTCGCGATCGCCTCGCGCAGCGCCTCGGGGACGAGTCCGAGCTCGTCCGTCGTCACGTGCACCGTCTCGGCCTGGTACGACCGGAAGACGCCGATCGCGCCGACGTAGGACGGCGACTCGGCGAGCACGACGTCACCCGGGTCGATGAACAGCCGTGTGACGAGGTCGAGGGCGTGCTGCGAGCCCGTGGTGACCACGACGTCTTCGGCGCTGGCACGGATGCCCTCGAGGCTCATGACGTCCACGATGTGCTCGCGGAGGGACCGCAGGCCTTGGCCACCGCCGTACTGGAGCGCCATGGCGGAGTGCTCGGTCATGACACGGTCCAGGGAGCCCGTGACGAGCTCTCTGGGGAGCGCGGAGACGAACGGCATGCCGCCGGCCAACGAGACCACTTCGGGGCGCGAGGCGACGGCGAACAGGGCTCGGACCTCGGAGGCGCTCAGCCCGGCGGTGCGCTGGGCGTAGGAGTCGTACCAGGGGTCGAGGCTGTTGCCGTTCGTCATCGAGTGCTCCGTTCAGTGGGACATTCCCGCCACACTACGACATCGGCCCGGGGAACCAGGGCTCCGCGGCGGGGCCGATCGTCATCCGGTGGCTCCGGACGAGAACGGCCCCGCCCTCCGGGGAGAGCGGGGCCGTTCGGGTGGGGCGACCTACGCGAGGAACTCGGCGAGGTCGGCCTCGAGCGCGGGCTTCGGCTTGGCACCGATGACGGTCTTGACGACCTCGCCGCCCTTGAAGACCTTCATCGCCGGGATCGACGTGATCTGGTAGTTCATGGCCGACTGGGGGTTGTCGTCCACGTTGAGCTTCACGATCTCGATCTTGCCGGCGTGCTCTTCGGCGATCTGGTCGAGGATCGGCGAGACCGCGCGACACGGGCCACACCACTCAGCCCAGAAGTCGACGAGGATCGTCTTGTCGGACTTGAGGACCTCGTCCGAGAAGGTGGCGTCGGTGACAGCCTTGGCGTTGGACATGTGTGCTCCTTCGAGAAGTCGTTCAGGGGGTACAACGGCGAAGCCGTCGTGGTATTCCGAGGCGGGTCAGGCCCGGGCGGCGATGACGTCGACCATGGCGGGCTCCGCCGGGGCGACGCCCTCGGCCTCGTCCGTCAGTGCGTCGTCGAGCTCGGCGAGGTACTTCTCGGCGTCGAGCGCGGCGACCGTGCCCGAACCGGCAGCCGTGATGGCCTGACGGTAGGTCGGGTCGATGACGTCACCGGCGGCGAAGACGCCCGGCAGGTTGGTCTTCGACGAGCGGCCCTGGACGGCGATCGTGCCCTCGGGCGCGATGTCGATCTGGCCGTGGATCAGGTGCGTGCGCGGGTCGTTGCCGATCGCGATGAACAGGCCGTCCAGCGCGAGCTCGGACTCCTCGCCCGTCACGGTGTCCTTCAGGGTGACGCCTTCGACCGCGGAGTCGCCCGTGATGCCGGTGACTTCCTTGTTCCAGGCGAACTCGATCTTCGGGTCGTTCATCGCGCGGTCCTGCATGATCTTCGACGCACGCAGGGAGTCCTTGCGGTGGATGACCGTCACCTTGTCGGCGAAGCGGGTGAGGAACGTCGCCTCTTCCATCGCGGAGTCGCCGCCACCGACGACGGCGATGTTCTTCTGTCGGAAGAAGAAGCCGTCGCAGGTCGCGCACCACGAGACACCGTGGCCGGACAGGCGCTCTTCGTCGGGGAGGCCGAGGTGACGGTACGCCGAGCCGGTGGCGTAGATGACCGCGAGGGCCTCGTACGTCTCCCCGGAGCCGACCGTGACCTTCTTGACCTTTCCGGTGAGGTCGACGGAGACGGCGTCGTCGTACAGGACCTCGGCACCGAACTTCTCGGCCTGTTCCTGCATCTTGATCATGAGGTCGGGGCCCTGGATCCCCTCGGGGAAGCCGGGGAAGTTCTCGACCTCGGTCGTCTTGGTGAGTTCACCGCCCGTCTCGACACTGGAAGCGACGATGAGCGGCTTGAGCTCTGCGCGCGCTGCGTAGATGCCGGCGGTGAACCCGGCCGGGCCGGAACCGATGATGATGAGCTGGCGCATGCCTGATTGCCCTTCCGTTGCGTCTGACCGGGTCAACCCATCGTACCGGCGTGGCATTCCACACGGCCCGTGAGCGTGTGGTGCTCGGCTGGGGTCAGCGGCCGAGCTTGCTGCGGAGCATCCGGACGGCGTTGCCGATCTCACCGTTCTTCGCGACGACGAGGGCTCCGAAGTACACGCCCACCATCACCGCGCCGGCGAGGACGAGGGTGATGAGCGCTCCGGTGAAGTCGGCCATCGCGAAGCCGCTCGCCGAGAACGACCCGAAGAAGTTCACGACGAGGAGTCCCGCGACGCCCGCGATGAGCGCGGCGATGACGAACTGCACGTGCGACCGGGTGACCACCGGTCCTTCGATGCCACCGAGCCGCTTGCGGACGAGGACCAGGGCGACGATCGTCTGCGCGGTGCCCGCGAGTGTGGTGCACGCTGCGATCGCGACACCGATCGCCTCGTTCGGGAGCGAGGTGACCGCGAGGGCGCCGATCACGAACAGCACCGACTGGACGCACTGCATGAGGAACGGCGTGCGGTGGTCGTGCATCGCCCAGAAGACGCGCTGGATGATGAACAACATGCTGAAGAGCACGAGCCCCGGCATGTAGGCCAGCAGGACCGCGCCGATCGACAGTGCCCCGTCGAAGGTGTTGGAGAACATGCGTCCGAACGGAACGGCGACGACCATCAGTGCGATGGAGGCGAAGACCGTGAACAGTCCGACGATCCGCAGCGAGAGCGACAGGTTCTTCCGGACGGCGCCGAGGTCGCCGCGTTCGGCATCGTGGCTCATCCGTGTGAAGTACGCGGTCGCGATGGAGACCGTGATGATCGAGTGCGGCAGCATGAAGAGCAGCCACGCGTTCTGGAGCACCGCATTGCCCGCGGCACCGGATCCCAGCGATGCGACGCGCGACTGCACGATGCCCGCCAGCTGGGTGACGAGGATCATCGCGAAGAGCCACCCGGCCGCCGTGCCCGTCGACTTCAGGCCGACGCCGCGCCAGCGGAAGTCGGGTCGGAAGCTCAGGCCAGCCCGGCGCCAGAAGAACGGCAGGAAGGCGGCCTGAGCGAGCACGCCCAGGGTCGCACTGCCGGCGAGGACGGCGATCTTGAGCGGAGTCCAGTCGTCGACGCCGGAGTTCGCGGCCCTGCCACCGAACATGGCGATGAAGACCACCAGCCCGGCGATCGAGATGACGTTGTTGATGAGCGGCGCCCACGTGAACGGGCCGAACACCTGCTTGGCGTTCAGGACCTCGCCGAGCAGGGAGTACATCGCGTAGAAGAGGATCTGCGGAAGGCACCAGAACGCGAACGCCACCGCGAGGTCGATCTGACCGGGCGTGAACCCCTTGCCCTCGCCTGAAGCGGTCTGCGCGTACACCTGCACGAGCAGCGGGGCGATCAGGGTCGCCACGAGGGCGATGACGATGAACAGGGAACCGCCGAGCGTCACGATCTTGTTGACGTAGGCCGTGCCACCGTCGGTGTGCTGCTTCATCGCACGGACGATCTGCGGGATGAGCACGGCGGACAACAGGCCACCCGCGATCAGCGCGTAGATGTTGTTCGGGAGCTGGTTGGAGACCGCGAACGCATCCGCCGCCGGTGACTGCGTCTGACCGATCGCGTACGCCAGCACGAAGGTCTTCGCGAAGCCGAGGATGCGCGACAGCATCGTGCCGGCGGCGAGCATCGCGCTCGCCCGACCGAGGCTGCGCTCGGCGACCGGCTCGACGTCGACGTCGGGCTGGGACTGGCTGGTGCTGATGGTCGGCTCCTCGGGGTCGCGGTCGTCCGCGACGGTGCTGCGTGCGGCGTCGGACGGGAGGCGTCGGAGGACGTGCTCGGAGGGGGAAGGAGGCCTGGCCTGCGGCGTTCTCGGCGGGGGTGGGGCGGTGGCAACGGGCTGGCAGGTCGATCAGAACGGTATGAGAGTTCGGTG